>JAYRLF010000155.1:0-8961 GCA_041905385.1 Allosphingosinicella sp. | reverse complement strand
AAGCGACACGCCCTCTCCGCCCGGCTCTGGCATATGACCAATGCCTTGTGCGTCTTCGTTCTGTTGATGAGCGGGCTGATGATCTTCAACGCCCATCCTCGTCTTTATTGGGGGCAATATGGCGCGAACACCGATCGGTCGTGGCTGGAAGTCGGATCGACGCCGAATTCGGGCTATTTGCGGATCGGCAGCGTGCGCATCGGCACGACCGGCATTCTCGGCCACCGCGTCGAGGATGGCCGGGTCAATCGGCGCGCCTTTCCCGGGTGGATGACCATCCCCTCCTATTACAGCCTGGCCGCGGGCCGGCGCTGGCACTTCGCCTTCGCCTGGCTGATGTCGATCGGCCTGATCCTGTTCGTGATCCATGGCCTGGTCCGCGGGCGAACCCGGCGTTTCGTTCCCCGACTGGCGGAGCTGCGGCCGGCGCACCTGTGGCACGACATCAAGCAGCATGCTCGCCTGCGATTCCCGACCGGTGTCGCGGCGATCGAATATAACAGCCTGCAGAAGCTCAGCTATTTCTCGGTGATCTTCATCCTGCTGCCGTTGATGGTCCTGAGCGGCCTGGCCATGTCGCCGACGATGAACGCGGCCTGGCCCTGGCTGATCGACCTGTTCGGCGGCCGCGCGTCGGCGCGGTCGATCCATTTCATCATTGCCTGGACGATCGCCGCCTTCATCCTGATTCACCTGATCATGGTCGTATTGGCCGGGCCGATGAACGAGATACGATCGATGATCACCGGCTGGTACCGGCTGCCAAGGCCACGCGACGAAGGAGAAGCGTCATGATCCTCACCCGCCGCGCCATGCTGATCGGCGGTGCGGGGCTGGCGCTGACCGGCTGCGACCGACTCGATCGAAGCGACGCCTTCCGCGGCGTGCTCCGCTCCGCCGAGGGGCTGACGATGCGCGCGCAGCGGCTGATCACGAACCGCGAGGCACCGGCGCGTGAGTTCGGCGCCGCGGATCTGTCGCCAGTGTTCCGGGCCAATGGCAACATCTTCCCACAAATGGCCGGCTATGCGGAAATGGCGGCGGGGGGCTTTGCGGACTGGCGGCTGCGCGTGGACGGGCTGGTGCGCCAGCCGCTGTCGCTGAGCCTCGACCAGATCCGGCGAATGCCGCGGCGCACCCAGATCACTCGGCACGATTGCGTCGAGGGCTGGTCGGCGATCGGCCAATGGACCGGCACGCCTCTGTCGATCGTGCTCGACATGGCGCGGATCGCGGGCCAGGCCCGCTATATCGTCTTCCACTGCATGGACCGGTTCGGGCCGCATCCTTATTATGAGAGCATCGATCTGGTCGACGCCTTCCACCCGCAGACCATCCTCGCCTACGCCCTGAACGGCCAGGCTCTGCCGATCCCGAACGGCGCCCCGATCCGGCTCCGGATCGAGCGCCAGCTCGGCTACAAGCACGCCAAATATGTCGAGAGGATCGAGGTGCGCGAGACGCTGGCCGGCCTCCATGGCGGCCGCGGCGGCTATTGGGAGGATAGCAACGACTATGAATGGTATGCGGGGATCTGAAGCGCCGTCAGCGCGCTGACCCAGAGACCGGCTTTCCCGTTCGGCCGCCGGCATGCTAGCCAGCGGGAAAGGGAGGGGCCGCATGGAACAGGCACTCGACACGTTTCGGCCATCGACGCTGGGCTGGCTGCGCGGAACGCTGGCCGGCTGGGGCACGATCCTGCTCGGCCTTGCCGGGATCGGCGTCACGCTCGCCGGCTACGGCACCTACTGGCTCGGGCTCGCCGCCGTCAGCCTGCTCATCATCCTCGTCAAATGGGTGCAGAATCTCGCATCCAAGTTCGAGGTCACGCCGGACCGGCTGATCATCCGCCGCGGCATCATCCGCAAGAGCATCGACGAGATCGAGCTCTATCGAATCAAGGATGTGCGGATCGACTTCACGATCATCAACCAGATTGCGGGCATCGGCCGGATCACGATCTCGTCGAGCGACGAGACGACGCGCGACGGCGATCTGGTCCTCGCCGATATCGAGCGCGCGCAGGAACGGCGCGAGACACTGCGCCGGCTGGTCGACACCGCTCGCCAGCAAAGGCGCGTGCGCGAGATCGACATGGTCCACGAGGATATTTCCTGATCGAGCAGCGACGGCCCGGGCCGCAATGCCGTCGAAGCGCCAATATATCTCGATTTCTTGATCCAAATTAATTGTTGCGCGTTACCGGCGCGACTAGGGCAGCGCACGAGAGGGCGCGATGGCTCGTTATTTTTTTCATCTGGCCATGGGCACCGACGACCTCGATCAGGAAGGGGTCGAGCTCGACAGCCTGGATGAGGCGCGCAGGATCGGCGTCAAATTCCTCGCGCAGAGCCTCCTCGACCATGCCGACGCATTCTGGATCTCGCCGGAATGGCGCCTCGATGTCGCCAACGAGGAGGGGCTGACCCTTTTCTCCGTCCATGCCTTCGCCCAAGACGCGCCGGTCGTCGCGATCACGGCGACAATCCAGCCGGACCCGGTATAGCAACGGATCGACCTGCGGTTGTCACGGGGTTCAATCGGCAACCTGAATACCTAGATTGAGTCCATGCACCGCTGTCCCACCTTCGAGCGGTTTCGGCTGCAGGGAAGCAGCCTGATGTCACGACCGCGGCCCTCGGCCGCGTGTCGCCGCTAGCGACCGCCACCGAGGGATATCGAGAGGCGGCGTCTTCGGCTCCGAACCTAGCGGCCGAGCCCCCTCACCCCCTTTTCGAAACGTAATCGCGCTGCGCTCCGCCGCTGGCGCGAGGGAGCAATCACATAATGTCCGTCGAAGAGACCGCGCGGCGCCGGCTCGCATTGTCGATCCACCTGCTTGAAACCCACAAGGACTCGTTTCTCGAAGCCGTCGAGACCATGTTCCGTCCGCACGAGCGTCCAGACGAAGAGACCGGTCAGACCGAAGTCACGGCCATGGTCCTGACCGAGCTTCTCCTGTCCCAGGCACGAACGCTGGTCGTTACGGGCGCGCTCGCCGTTCCGCCGACGACCGGCGCCGAGCATCACATGCTGGACATCACCGGCCGACATTATTCGCGGTTCGGGGACGGTCTTGTCGCAGTGCTGCGCGACGTGCTCGGCCCCACCTTGCCGAGCGACGTCGCCGCCGCGTGGGGCGACACCTTCTGGGCGATCATCGCAGAGATCCGCTCGGGTGCGAGCGCCAGCCCGAAGACGTCCGATCGGCTCGCGATCGCCGGTGCTTGACGGCACCGGCGCGAGTCACTCCGGACGATCCAGAAACGCGCGCAGGCGCTCGATGAACTCGACGAACGCGGGCTCGCCTTCGAGCGGCAAGTGATTGTCGCTGTCGAGCCCCACGAATTCGGCGCCGGGGATGTTCGCCGCAAGAAAGCGGCCGTTCCCGTACGGGACCATCGCGTCGCCTCGGCAGTGAAAGACGATGGTCGGCGCCCGTACCTTGGACAGCAGCTCCCGGGCGTCGAACATCCCGATTGCGCGCTGCAGCCGCTGCGACTCCTCGGGCGAGGCGGAGACGCGCTGCAGCTCGTTGAACCAGTTCGCCTGCTCGGACGTCGCACGCGGCAGGAACTGGCTGGTGAACATTTGCCTGAAGGCCGGATTGTCCTTGCCCCAACCGACCGCCGTCAGGGTGATCATCGCCTCCCAGCGGGCATGCACATTCGCGCTGTGATGGTGTCGCCAGCCCATCGCGAATCCGCCGAACAGGACCAGCTTGCGCACCCGTTCGGGATGGAGCGCCGCGAAGGCGATCGCGACCGGCGCGCCCTGCGAGATGCCGATCAGGTCGAAGCGATCGCCGGCAAGCGCGTCGGCGACAGTTTCGACATCGCCGATGAAGGCTCGGAATGAGAGATCTTCGGCGCACCTGTCGGAGAGGCCGTTGCCGCGGGCGTCATAACGAATGAGGGTATGATCCTCGGAAAGGGCTGCGATCCAATGGCGCAGGATCGGGCTTTCCCACTCGAATTCGAGGTGGCTCATCCAGTTGGCGGTCTTGACGATCGGCGGACCGCTGCCGGCGGCGCTGCAGGCGATCCGGACGCCATCCGGCGCGGTGCAGAACTGAATCTTCTGGAATCGTTCGGCTGGAATCGCGCTCGGCCGCGCCGCTGCTGCTGCCCGTACCGGCCGGACCAGCGCGTCCGGAACGTGGATGCCAGCTTCCTTGAGGACATCGACCGCGAGCCGCCGCTGCAGTTCCGCCTCGTCGGCGCGACCCCCGCCGGCGAGCGTTTCCACCAGGGCCTGGCGGGCATGCTCGTCGAGCGGATCGATCACGACCCGCAAGCGCGCGAAGGGCAGCGCCCGCTCGGGGTCCGCCTCGAGCCGCTTGGCAAGCTCCCGCAACAGCGCAAGCCGAGCCTGCCGAACGTCCTCGCGTGCCGCGAGAAGCCAGACCTGAAAATCGGGGCATTTCGGCAGATCGAGATCGTCGCCAAACCCATCCGCCCCATCGCCGACAACCCGCTCGATCTCGGCGGTGGCGACGCGCTTCGGATCGCTCGCTGCCGCGAGCAAGGCGACGCTGTCAATCTGCGCCGACGCATGAGAGATCGACACCGTCTCACGATCGGCGATCAGCACGTCGCCGACCGTCCGCCGCAGCTTGCTGAGACTCCAGCGCAACGATCCCCGCGGATCGTCGGGAACCTCCCAGAACAGGGTGCAGAGATGTTCCCGGCGCTGTGGACGCGGCTGAGCCGCCAGATAGGCGAGCAAGGCGCGGCACTTTCGCGACGGCGGAAGTGCCACGGTCTCGCCGCCGCGGCGGACGGCCACCTCCCCGATCAGCCGTATTTCGAGTGTCGAAAGGGCAGATCCGGCCGTTCCCGCGTCATTTTCCACGCCTGTTTCCACGCTGGCTCCCACGCTGGCGCCGCATTCACCCCTTCGTGCCGCAATCGAGCGGCGCGCCAAGGAGACTGCATATGACGCACCTTAATCAAGCCGAATGCGGGCGGCCAATCCGTTCGCGGTCCCGGATCACCCTGCTCGCGGCGATCGCGCTCGCCGGTTGCCTGTCCGACCCGGGCGCCGCATCCGCGAGCTTCCGGCTGTCCTTTCCGCGGGCCGCGCTCGCCAATGCCGATGGACGCGCCCAGGCGCAAACCAGGATCGCCCGGGCCGCTCGCCGCCTGTGCGGATCGGACGGCATCGCCGCGCTCTATCGGAACGGCGCCGCCCGCTGCCGGACGGCGGTGTCGATCGACGCCGCGCGGCAGTTGGGCATCGGCCCAACCCGCATCGCGATCCGGAACGGCGAGGGAGTCGCCAACCGACCGCAGGGCTGTTCGGGCTCCGGCGCGACCGAACAGCCCGTCTTCTCGTGGATATCCGGGAGGAGAGCGGCCGCGAGCCTTCGCTGCTTAATCCTCGAGATCCGGCGCCTCGATCAGCGCCCGATATTCGGCGGCGAGATCGTGGTCGCTGACCATTCGCAGCAAGGCGTCGAAGCTCGGGATGACGAAGTAGCGCGGCTGGAAGACGTCGGTCCGGTAAGGGGTGCGCAACACCCGCCTGAGGTCGAAGTCGATCCGCGGCGGCTCGGGGGCTTCGAGCGACCAGGCGCTCTCGCCGAAGCTCGACAGGATACCGGCGCCGTAAATCTTCAGCTTGCCGGCTTCGCGGGCGAGGCCGAACTCGACCGTGTACCAGTAGAGGCGCGCCAGCCGGTGGAGCACGCCATGCTCCATCGCCGCCAGTCCCTCGGCGCCCATCGCCTGCATGAAATCCGCGACCGCGGGCTGGGCGAGCAACGGCACGTGACCGAAAACGTCGTGAAACACGTCCGGCGCCTCGAGATAGTCGAGCGAATTGGCCGAGCGGATGAAATTGCCGGCCGGGAAGCGGCGGTGCGAGAGATGGTCGAAGAAGACGTCGTCGGGGACCAAACCCGGCACCGAGACAATCGTCCAGCCGGTGCGCGCGAACAGCCGTTCGTTGAGCTCGTCGAAATCGGGAATGCCGGGCTTCGACAGACGCAATATGTCGAGGCCGTGGAAGAAGTCGGAGACGGCGCGGCCCGCCAGCGCCTTCTGCTGGCGTGCGAACAATAGGTCCCACACCGCATGTTCCTGGGGCGTGAAATGCGCCCAGTTCTGCGGAATGGTCCAATCGGCGGCGGCGCCGGCGGGCGGCTGGATCCTTTGGTCGGCAATGGTCTCGGTCAACACGGGTTCGTTCTCCTCGCAAAAGAAAAACCCCGCCCGGAGGTCCGGGCGGGGTTTCGATCTCTGAAACTCTGGCTGTTAAGCGCGCGTCAGATCGGTCCCGCCCGGGCGAGCCGATAATAATAGACGACCGACGCGCAGGCGGCGGCGCTATGGACGTTCAGCTCGGGTGCGGTTCCACGCATTGCTCTAAAAATCGGCTCCATTGGCGATTCTGTCAACCCGTCAACGCCTCAACCGGCCCGCAAGTTGCTCCTCGATGGCGCGATAGGCGGTGCGGCCGCGCGGCGGATCCTCGCCATTGCCGGTCGAGAGATAAGCGATTCCGCGGCCGGTCCGGCGATCGATCCAGAGGCCGGAGCGCAGGCCATAAGCGTCGCCGGCGTGGCCGA
Source organism: Allosphingosinicella sp. (assembly GCA_041905385.1). Taxonomy (GTDB): domain Bacteria; phylum Pseudomonadota; class Alphaproteobacteria; order Sphingomonadales; family Sphingomonadaceae; genus Allosphingosinicella. Next base: position 2,390 of record JAYRLF010000155.1, on the reverse strand, counting down.
CCATCGCCCGACCGCCCCCGAACAGATCGTCATTGCAGCCTTCGACCGCAACCGGCAGCGACTGGCTGGCAAGGCCGTAGCCGCAATAGAACCCCCGGTCGGTCGCGCCATTCCTTCCGTCGAAGCGCCATTGTGGTTCCAGGATGGTCGCCACGCTCCGCTCCGACAGGATCCGCCGACCCTCATGACGGCCGCCATTGAGCAGCAACCGCCCGACGACGGCAAGGTCGCGCACCGAGATCCGCAGCCCGCCCTGCGGCGAGAACAAGGCGCCGTTGCTGCCCGGCGCGTAGCGGGAAAGGTCGCAAGGCTGGCCCTGCGGCGCGAAGACGGCGCACGCCGGCGGCCGGCCGCCGAGATCGTCGCGGATCGGCGCGCCGGCACCGTCGTACAGGACGACCGCGCGGGCCATCGCCGCGTCGGAGCAGGTCGTCCAGTTAAAGCAGGCATCGAGCGCGAGCGGACGCAGCACCAGCCGCGCCATCAGCGCGTCGAATCGTTCGCCGGTCGCGCGCTCCATCACCGAGGCGATCAACGGGAAATTGAGGTTGGAATAGCGGAAGAAGGTGCCGGGCGGATGTTCGGGATCGAAGGCGGCCGGGTTGGCGAGCGCCTGCTGGGCGGTCGTGCCGAGCGGGATCGCATAGTCGATCTCGTCGCGCAGCGATGAAGTGTGCGAGAGCATCAGCCGCAGCGTGATCGGCCGGTCCGGAAAGGCCGGATTGCGCAGCCGCCAGCCGAGCAGGTCCGAGACGTCGCGGTCAAGGTCGAGCCGCCCCTCCTCGACCAACCGCATCAGCCCGATCGCCACCACCAGCTTGCTGACCGAGGCGATGCGGGCCGGATCGTCGATCGTCAGCGCGCGGCCGCGGGCCCGGTCGGCGAGGCCATGGGCGCCGGAGGCGGTGAGCCCGGCGCGGTCGAACGTAGCCCAGGCATAAGCGACGTTCGGCGCGGGCGGTCGCGAAGCGCTGGTCGCGCAACCGGCGAGCGCCAGCAATATCGGAAGGATGAGACGATGCATCCAATCATCGTCATTCCCGCGCACGCGGGAATCCAGCTTTTTCTTTTTCAGCGTGCGTCCCACAGCTGGATCCCCGCCTTCGCGGGGATGACGGCTATGGGTGTTATGGCTTCCGCGCGACTCCAACGAGCGCCGGCCGCAACAGCCGGTCCTTCAGCGTGTAGCCGGCCTGCATCTCCTGAACGATCGTCCCGGGCTCCGCATCGTCGCTCGGCACCTCGATCATCGCCTGGTGGAGATGCGGATCGAGCTTCGACGCGGCTGATGCCGTGACGCTGGAAGACGCTGTCGATCTCGCGGCCAGTCGCCTCGAGGCCGACGACGAGTCCCTTCATCTTCTCATCTTCGCGAAGCTCGGCCGGAATCGCCTGCAGCGCCCGCTCGAGATTGTCCTTCACCGACAGGATGTCGCGGGCGAAGCCGGTCGCGGCATAAGCGGCGGCATTGACCTTTTCCTGCTCGAGCCGGCGCCGGACATTCTGGGTCTCGGCCTGGGCGTAGAGAACGTGCTGGCGCACCTCCTCCAGCTCCTTCTCGAGCTCGCTCAGCCGGTCGAGCTTCAGCTCGCCGCCGAAGTCGATCGGCATCTCGGCCTGGGTCTCGTCCGGCGTGTTGCCCTTGTCCTCGGTATTGGTCTCGTTCTCGTTCATCCGATCAATCTCGATAGTGCTTTTGCGGTGAAATCCACCATGGGAACCACCCGCGCATAGTTCAACCTCGTCGGGCCGATCACCCCGACCACGCCGACCACCTTGCCGTCATGGCCGCGATAGGGCGCGGCAATAACCGACGAACCCGACAACGCGAACAGTTCATTCTCCGATCCGATGAAAATCTTCATCGCGGCGCCGGCCCGAGCCTGGTCGAGCAGGCGGGCGATCTCCTCCTTGCCCTCGAGCTCGTCGAGCAGCTGACGGACGCGGTCGAGGTCTGCGGCGGCGCTCTCGTCGATCAGATTGGCCTGACCGCGCACGATCAGCACGGGCCGGCGCGAGCCGTCCTCCGACCAGATGGCGAGGCCGCTGGCGATCAGCTGCTGGGCGGCGCGGTCGAGCGCGGCCCGGCCCGCCCGTATCTCCTCGTCGAGCCGCGCCTGCGCTTCCCGCAGGGTGAGGCCGGAGAGGCGGGCGGTGACATAATTTCCGACTTCGACCAGGGTCGACTGGGTGACGCCCGGGGGCAGATCGACGACCCGGTTCTCGACGCTGCCGTCACTGCCGACCACCACCGCGACCGCCTGGCTCGGCGACAGCGGGACGAAGGCGAGCTGCTTCAACGCCGGCTCCTCCTTCGGCACCAGCACGATGCCGGCGCAGGAGGACAGGCCCGACAGGGCGGCGGTGGCATTGCTGATCGCCTCCTCGAT
>JAYRLF010000579.1:0-1720 GCA_041905385.1 Allosphingosinicella sp. | reverse complement strand
GGCACCTTGGCCGGACTGCCGGTCCGGCCGGCGGCGCCCTCCTGCCCAGCCGCCTTCCCCGACCGATCACGACCGTGCGGAGACCGGGTTTGAACCCTGGCGCCCCCTTCGCCTCCGATCCTGGCCGCAGCAGAGGCCGCCAGCATCGGGAGGGGGAGCGCACGACGCGGGGACCGCGCGACGATTTCCAGCGCGACCGCGACCGGATCATCCATTCGATCCCGTTCCGGCGGCTGCGGCACAAGACCCAGGTCTTCGTCGCGCCCGACGGCGATCATTTCCGGGTGCGGATGACCCACAGCCTCGAGGTCGCCCAGATCGGCCGCACCATGGCGCGCGCGCTCGGGCTCAACGAGGATCTGACCGAGGCCTTGTGCCTGGCCCACGATATTGGTCACCCGCCGTTCGGCCATGCCGGCGAGGATGCGCTCGAAGCGGCAATGGCGGGAGCCGGCGGCTTCGATCACAATGCCAATACGATCCGCCTCCTGACCCGGCTCGAAAGCCCTTATCCGCGGTTCGACGGGCTCAATCTCTGCTGGGAGACGCTGGAGGGCCTGGCCAAGCATAATGGCCCAGTCGCGGCGCCCACCTGGGCGCTGGCCGAAGCGGACCATGTTTTTCCGCTCGAGCTCGGCAGCTGGCCGAGCCTGGAGGCGCAGATCGCGGCGATCGCCGACGACATCGCCTATGACAATCACGACATCGACGATGGCCTGCGCGCCGGCCTGTTCACGCTCGACGAGGTGCTGGAGGTGCCGCTGACCGAGGCGCGCTGGCAGTCGGTGGTGCAGCGCCACCAGGATGTCGACCGCGCCCGGCTGGTGCCCGAGCTGATCCGCGATCAGATCGGCTGGATGGTCAACGACGTGCTCGCGGAGACCCGGCGGCGGATCGAGAAGTCGCGGGTGGAGAGCGCCGACGATGTCCGCCGCGCCGGCGAAGCGCTGGCCGGCTTTTCCGAGCCGCTTCGGGCCGAGGAGCGGACGCTGAAGACCTTCCTCTATGCCAGAATGTACGATGCGCCGGCAGTCAAGGCGGTCAAGGACCGGGCGCAGCAGGTGCTCGCCGGCCTTTTCGCCGCCTATCGCGACGATCCCGCCAAGCTGCCGATGCAATGGCGTCCGAAAAACGCGGATCCAGTCGCGCTCGCGCGCGGGGTCGGCGATTTCGTCGCGGGCATGACCGATCGCTACGCGATCCGATGCTATCAGGAGCTGATCGGGCCGGCCGATTTGCCCGAAGGATTCTGAGAGGACCAACGTTAGGGGGTAACCAGCAACAGGAAGCCCCGATGCCCGAAATATGCATTGCCCTCAATCGCTTCGGCCTCGGCGGCCGCGCCGAGGAGGCGCCGCCCGGTAATGGCCGGGCCTGGCTGCTGGCTCAGCTCGATCGCTTCGACCCCCGGCCCGAGGCGATCGCGGCGGCGCCGCAGCGCGGCGAGGTCGTCGCCGAGCTGGCCGACTATATCGAGCAGCAGCGGCTGGAAGGCAGGGTGCGGCGCCAGGCCGGAGGCCGGGCGGGCGGCCGGCCAGGCCGCCGCCGGGCGATGGGAATGGCGGAAGAGCCGGAGACGGGCATGGACGACATGCCGGACCAATCCATGGCACCGTCTATGTCCGAAGCGATGGCGGGGCAGGGCGATGCCATAGAGACCAATCTCGCCGGGCTTCCCGATCCGGTGCGGCGCTTCGTGCGGCGGGCCGCGCGCGCCCAC
>JAYRLF010000154.1:1643-8989 GCA_041905385.1 Allosphingosinicella sp. | reverse complement strand
CCGGGCCGTCGCGGATCGCCAAGTCCGTGCCGCTATTCGCCGATCGGCGGCCGCCCGCGGCTCCTATCGTTCCCGCCATGCCGGATTCCACCTCTGCGGCGCGCGCGACCACGGCCGCGCCGCCCAGCACCAGCCTTGCCCGGACGATCGCGCACCATCTGCTCGCGCGGCGCAGGCAGCTGGGCCGCCCGATCTTCGCAGGCCTGTGCGGGCCGCAGGGGAGCGGCAAGTCGACTCTCGCCGGCCAGCTCGGGTCGGTGCTCGCCGAGGAGGCGGTCCGCCTGGTCGCGCTCTCGATCGACGATCTCTACCTCACCCGCGCCGAGCGGGTACGCAACGCCCAGCTCATCCATCCGCTGCTCGGCACGCGGGGCCCGCCCGGCACGCACGATCTGGCGATGGGCGAACGGCTCGTCGACGCCCTCCTCGCCGGCGCATGCCCGCCTCTGCCAAGCTTCGACAAAGGCCTCGACGACCGCGAGCCGAGCGACCGCTGGCGTGTTCCGGCCGGCCCGGCGGACATCGTCTTGCTCGAGGGCTGGTGCGTCGGCGCCAGGCCGCAGCCGCCTGATGCGCTGGCCGAGCCGGTCAACCGGCTCGAGCGCGAGGAGGATGCGCGCGGCCTGTGGCGGCGCCACGTCAATGACGCGCTGTCCGGATATCAGCGATTGTTCGATCGGCTGGACCTGCTTGTCCAGCTGCGCGCGCCGGACTTCACGGTCGTGCGCCGCTGGCGCGCGGAGCAGGAGGCGGCGCTCCGAGCGCGGCGGCCGCTGCGGGCGATGAACGACGCCGAGCTGGCCCGCTTCATGGAGCATTACGAACGCCTGACCGGGCACATCCAGACCAAGCCCAACGACCGGGCGGACCTGCTCATCGAGCTCGACGCGCGGCGCGGCGTCCGCAACATCGCGGTCGGCGGCCGGCTGGAGGCGGGGGCCGCAATCCGGTGAGCCGCCGGCGCGCGCGCCAAGCCCGCCGCCCGCCCGAATTTGCGGCGGCGCGGACGCAAAACGGCAAGAAGGCGGCGCAAAACGGAAGGGCCAGACGAGCAACTCCGTCAGGGTGCGGCGGTGGCGTGATTCCGGCGCCGCGAGGAAGAACGTGACGCGCTCGGTGATCTGCGATGGCCCTCCTGAAGGCGAAGACGGTGCTCGTGACCGGCGCGGGTCGCGGTCTCGGCGCCGGGATCGCGCTCGAGCTCGCCCGCCACGGAGCGAATCTGATCGTCAACTACCGAACGAGCGGTCGCGAGGCGGAAGCCCTTGTCGAGGAGATCCAGGATACGCCCGGCGCGGCGATCGCGGTCCGGGCGGACGTGGAGGACGAACGACAGGCACGCCGGCTCGTCGCGGCGGCCGAGGAAAGGTTCGGGTTCGTCGACGTGCTCGTGAACAATGCCTATCCGGGCTATCGGGGCGGCGACATTCTCGACGTCTCCTGGCCGACATATCGCGACAGCATGACCCGGATCGTCGGCGCGGCCATCCAGCCGATCAAGGCGGTGCTTCCCGCCATGCGCGAGCGTCGGAAAGGCAGCATCATCAACATCGGCACGACCTCGCTGATCGGGATGAACCGCAACCAGTCGCCCTATGTCGCCGGAAAGGGCGCGCTGCTGTCGCTGACGCACGTCCTCGCGCAGGATCTCGGCCCGGACAATATCAGGGTCAACATGGTCTCCCCCGGGAGCAGCTGGACCGACCGGCACCGGCCCTGTCCGCCGGACCTCGGCCAGGACCGGGTCGAGCGCACGCCGATGGGACGTCTGCCGACCGCGGCGGAGGTCGGCGGCGCGGTCGTCTTCTACGCGAGCGACCTGAGCGGCTTCGTGACCGGGACGCATCTGCCGGTCGCGGGCGGCATGGCGATCGTCGCCGCCTAGGACGTGCCGCGATGGCGCCGCTGCCACGCCGCTGCGCCGGCCGCCGCGGCGAAACTTCCGGGGACCATAGGGTGCCGAGGAGAAGGGCCGCGCTCGACCTCGCGTCGATCCGGGCCCGCGGGAGATGAGATGAGAGGCAATTCGGTTCGCGACGTCACCGCCGGGGAGGTCGAGGCCTTCCGGACCAATGGCTGGGTCAAGCTGGAACGACTGGTCGACCCGGACCGGGTGGCGGACCTGTTCGGCTCGGCCAACGCGCTGCTCAGCGACATCGACGACGGAATGCGGACCCGGCCCGACCAGGTCGTGGCCAAGGCCAATTACCGACGGCTGACGACCGACGATTACGAGGCGACGGTCTATCCCTTCTTCACGACGATCCGAGGCCTGGAGGAGCGCGAAGACTTCTCCTCGCTGGCGCGCTGCCCCGCCATGGGCCGCGTCGCCCACGCCCTGATCGACCGGGCGTCGCTCGGCGCGGACGGGGTGGCGACCAACCTCAGGGGCATCGGCTTGATCTGCAAGCTTCCCGACCCCGGCATCGAGGCCGGCACCTTCTACCATCAGGACGATTCCGGCCATCTCGGGGTGGATCGGTCCGGCCTGATCCAGATCTGGATCGCGCTCCACGACATGACGCCGGACCATGGCACGATGCGCTTCCTGAGCGGATCCCACCGCGCCGGCCCGCTCGGACGGCAGCGCCACACTTTGCTCGAGGACTATCCCGCGCTGACCCGCCAATATGCGTGGAGCCCGCCGCTGCAGCTGCGCGCGGGCGATGCGACCGCGCATCACCAGTTCACCATTCACGGCACCCCGCCCAACGTCACCGACGAGCCGCGGATCGGACTGACCTGCTCCTACATGGCCGCCGACGTGATCGTCGACCCGCGCGCGGAATTCCCGCAGACCAGCGCGCCGGTCCAGGTCCACCCCTAGCCGGGATCGGCAAGCGACCCGCCGATGCATAGCGGCCTGCAACAGGAGGAAATCACGGCCGGCGACGGCCCGGCCGGGTCTCACTGGTCGTGGCGGCCGATCGGATTCCCCTTGTCCATGCTGGTGCTGGTGAACGTGATGAGCATCGCGGACCGCACCGCGATCTTCGTGCTGATGCCGCGGATCAAACAGGACCTTCATTTGTCCGACACCCAGATCGGCCTGGTCGTCGGGGCGGCCTTCTCGATCTCCTACTCGCTGGCGGCGCTGCCGCTGTCGCGCCTCGCCGATCGGCGCGCGCGCACGCGGCTGATCGCCGCCTGCCTTGCCATCTGGAGCATGGTCACGGGCCTCACCTCGCTCGTCCAATCCGCATGGCAGATGCTGATCCTGCGGTCGGCGCTCGGCGCGGCGGAATCGGCCAACGGGCCGGCCGGCAGCTCGCTGCTCTGCGACCTCGCCCCGGCGAGGAAGCGGAGCGGACTGTTCTCGATCTACATCTGCGGGTCGGTCGCGGGCGCCGTGCTGACGAGCCTCTTCGCCGGCTGGGGCGGCGAACATCTCGGCTGGCGCGGCACGCTCGCCTTGCTGTCGCTGCCGGGGCTCGCGATCGCCGCCACGATCTGGGCCCGGGTCGCGGAACCGGTCCGCGGCCATTACGACCCGGCGGCCAAGCGCCGCGAAAGCGCCCCGCTCGGCGCGGTCCTGCGCGAGCTTCGCCGGAACCGGACCTATCTCTTCATGGCGCTCGCCAGCGTGTCGAATGCCTTCGTCGCGACCAGCCGCGCCGAATGGTGGCCGATGTTCCTGTCGCGCGTCCACGATCTCGGCATGGCCGAGCTCGGCTATGCCAGCATTCCCCGGCTGGTGCTGAGCGCCGCGGGCATCCTCACCGGCGGCGTCATCGGCTCCAGGCTCTCGGGCCGCGGCCTCGGCCTGCCGCTCAAGATCGCCGCAGCGGCGTCCGTTATCGCCATGCTGGCCGACACGGCCTCGCTGTTGACCCCATCCCTGGCGGCGGCGATCGCGTTCGACGCGACGGCGACCTTCCTGCTCGGGCTGATGATCGCCCCCGGCAGCGCGGTCGCGCAATCGACCCTCAATGCGGGCAGCCGGGCGACCGGGAACGCGGCGCTCGCTTTGGCCTCGGCGGTGGTCGGCTGGGCCGCCGGCTCGGCCCTGATCGGGATGGCGAGTGATCGCCTGAACCCGATCTTCGGCGAGGAAGCGCTGCGCTACGCGATGCTGGTCCCGCTGGCCGCCCTGCCCTTGCTCACCCTCGGCCTCTATTGCGCTGCCCGAAACGTATCGAGAGACGCGCTTGACCCGGCCTGATTCGAACCAGGCGGGCGCCCTGAAGGCCGGGCCGGAGAGGCCGGCCGCCGGCCCTAGCCCCTGCCCGCCTCGGCGGCGCCCGAATCCGGGACCCGGCCCCGCCGCGCGAACCGGGCAGCTGCGGCCTGCCCGCGCGGCCGCCAATTGTGATATCCGGCATGGCCATGACCGCCGGGACGACGCGCGGCGCCGTGACGCCGACATGAACGCCCTCATGTCCAATATCCTCACGCCGCAGGGAGGCGGGCGGCCGCGCGGCCGCCGCCCGGGCCGGTCATGTGCCGGAGGCCGCCGGTCGTCGTCCCCGCCCTGGAAACGCACCTGATCGACTCGGGGCGGGTCGATCAGCAATATCGAATCGAGGTGATGCAGCCGCTTCGCCGCCGCGACGAGGCGCAGCGCTTCGCGACCCTCTATCTGACCGACGCGAACGCGCATTTCGGTATGGCGAGCGGCATTGTCCGCCAGCTCCAGCTGGCCGGCGAGATCGACCGCTTTATCCTGGTCGGCATCGGCTATCCCGGCGACAATCCGCTCGCCGGCGAGCTGCTGCGGCGGCGCGACTATATCCCGCCCGGGCGCGGGCGGCTGTCGGTCGCCAGCGTCGCCCGGCTGATCGACGGCGTGATCCGCCCGCCGGTCGAAACGGTCGGTCGCGCCGACGATTTCCTCGCCTTCGTCGGCGAGGAGCTGATTCCCTTCATCGACGATCGCTATCCCACGATCGCCGGCGAGCGGGGTTATGCCGGCCATTCGCTGGGCGGTGGTCTCGGCGTCCACGCAATGCTCACCAGGCCCGCCCTGTTCGGCCGCTACATCATCGCCAGCCCCTCGCTGTCGTTCGACGGTGACGATTATCTGCTCGCCGAGGCGGCGGCGCGGATCGCCGCCGGCGCGGACCTGGGCGCGCGGCTGTTTCTCGGGGTCGGGGCCGAGGAGGAACTGGCCGAAGCGGACGCCATCGCCAAGGCCCGGATGGTGAGCAGCGCCTGCCGGCTCGCCGCCATGCTTCGCGAGGCCGACCTGCCCGACCTCGACCTGTCGCTGGCGATCCACCCGGGCGAGACTCATGCCAGCGTGTGGCCGGTGACGCTGACGCATGGGCTGCGCCGGCTCTTTCCGCCCGCGAAAAACGCGCTCGCTTTGCTGGCGCCGAGCCATGGAGACTGAGATGCCGCGGACACGCCTGGACGCGCCCGCGCCCGACAAGGCAGGCGAACTGATCGCAAGCGCCCTGGTCTGGGAGAATCATGCCTGCATGCCGCTGCGGCCGGAGACGGATTACCTGCCGCAGCTGGAGCGGGTCAGGCGCGCGGGCTTCGACATCGTCTCGCTGAACGTCGGCTTCGACCTCACCGATGTCGCCACCAACATCCGGGTCCTGGCCGAGTTCCGGGCGTGGGTTCGGCGCCACCCGGCGCAGTACATGCTCGTCGGGACCAGCGAGGACGTCCGCGAAGCGAAGCGACAGGGTCTGCTCGGGATCTGCTTCGACCTGGAGGGCCTCGCCAGCATCGAGGGCCAGCTCAGCCTGATCGACCTTTACTACGACCTCGGCGTGCGATGGGCGCTGATGGCCTACAACAAGAGCAATGCGCTGGCCGGCGGCTGCCAGGACGAGGACGAGGGTCTGACCCTGCTCGGCCGGGCCGCGCTGGCGCGAATGGAAGAGGTGGGCATGGTGCCCTGCTGCTCGCATGTCGGATGGCGCACCGCCGGCGAGATCTTGGACCTCGCGTCCGGGCCGGTCCTGTTCTCGCATTCCAACGCGCATGCGGTCTTCGCTCATCCGCGGAACATCCCCGACGCGCTCATCCGGGCTTGCGCGGCCAGTGGCGGCGTCGTCGGGGTGAACGGGATCAGCCGCTTCATCGGGACCGTCGGCGACGGGTTCGACAACAGCACCGAGGCGCTGTTCCGCCACCTCGACCATATCGTCCAACTGGTCGGTCCCGAACATGCAGGGCTGGGGCTCGATTTCGTCTTCGATACCGACGAGCTGCTCGCTTATTATCGCGCCCGGCCCGACCTGTTCCCCCCGGAGAAGGGCTATTCGCGGCCGACGCCGATGGTCGAACCGGAGCGCCTCCCGGCGATCGTCATGGCGATGCTGTCGCACGGCTATGACGATGCAGCGATCCTGGCGGTCCTGGGCGGCAACCTGCTGCGTGTCGCGGAGGCGCGTTGGCGCTCCTGACGTCCCGGACGCTCGAGCATACCCCAAGGTGGGCCGGATTGCGGTGCTCCGAGCCGACCGCGCGGGTCAGGCCGCCAAGGCCCGGCGCCAGCGGGCCTCGAGCACGGCCGCCTCGTTCCAGCAACTGTCCACGACGCCTTGCCGGCGCGCCAGGTGAGCGTCGGCGACCGCCTCGACCCGCTCCAGGAAGCCGGCCTCCAGCGCATCCCGCTCGCGCCGGATCGCCGCCAGATCTGCTTCCGGATCGTCGAGAAGCCGGCGATGCAGCGCATCCTGCCCCCGCCAGAAGGCGGTCGAATCCTCGCGGCACCGCGACGCAAGCGCAGGCGGCGCTTCGCAATCGACGAACAGCGGCTTGAAGATGGCGAGGCAGGGCGCAGGGCCAGCGGTCACCCAGTGCAGCTGCCGCCCGGGTCGAAGCTCCGAGACCAGCGAGCCGGTGGTCTGTCCGCGGGGTTCCAGGTCCGAGCTGTGCGAGCAGATGTTCGGCCGGCGGGGCAAGGAAGGACGCCAATCGGTCTGACCCTCCCCTTCGGCGCCATGGTCGCGAAGCACCCGGAACAGACAGGCGGTGTCCGCCGCCTCCCCTGCCCTCGCCAGCAGCTCGAGGGAACGGGTGCTGCGGCGCTGCGCGCTCGCATGGACGCGCCCTTCGTTGCTGCCGACCAGGGTGGCGAGGCCTTCGGCCGCGCCGGCGCGCCAGCCGAGCCGGCGCGCCTGATCGGTCAGGCCGCCGCTCATCCGGTCGGGCGCGGCGATGCTGTAGCAATTGGAGATCGACCGGACATGGTCCACTTGCTCGACCATCCAGTCGCGGCCGATCGTCTCGAGCACGAAGGCGCGCCCGGGATCGGCGATGATGAAGCTGTTGTGATAGTAAGAGGGTCCGGGCCGCTCGCAATTGCCGCCCTGGCCGTACCGTTCGAGCAAATTGGTGACGACCTCGAGCGCCTGCTCGGCGCTGGCGCCGCGCTCGAGCCCGAGGCG
>JAYRLF010000154.1:0-1633 GCA_041905385.1 Allosphingosinicella sp. | reverse complement strand
GGCGAACCAGGTCCATGCCGAGCAGCGCCGGGGCTTCGGGTGCCGCGGCCTTCGCGAACACCGCCTGGTTGCCGATCGCGACGCCATGCTCGTTGGCCCCCATCTCGGCGCCCCAGATCCAGTGCGGCTGGCTGAGCAGGGTCGCATGCGTGCGGCGCGCCTGCGGAATCTCGACATAGGTGCAGCGCACGGTCGCGCCCGCATCGAACTCGGCCGCCTTGTTCAGCGCCAGGACTTGCGGCTCGTCGCGAAGCCGGTCGCTGTTCTTGGCGAACCGGCAATGATCGTTCGATCGCGGTCCTGGCGCCACGACCATCGTGTCGCACATCGGGTCCGTCTCCGCGCCTAGGCGGCCGGTGCGGCGCGAAGCGCCGCCTCGATCTCGGGCCCGACGGTGCGGCTGGCGCGCCAGACATGCCAGGCACACCAGAAATAGCCGGGGCAGAGGATGACGAGCGCCCAGCGCAGCGAATGATCGCCGACCGACGCGTGTAGCAGGTCGCTGAGCACGCCGGCGGCGAGCGGGCCGAGCCCCATGCCGATCAGATTGCCGGCCAGGAACAGCAGGGCGATCGAGGTCGCGCGCATGCGCCCGGGTACGAGCGCTTGCATCACTGCGAAGAAGGGCGCGGCGACCGCATAGAGGCCGAACGTGCCGATGCCCATCATCAGGAACGCAATCCCCGCCGTGGGGGCGAGATAGGTTGCCAGCGAGAAGATCGCGAAGGCGCAATAGGCGGCCGCGATCGCGCGCAGCTGGCGCGGCTCGTCGCGACGGGCGAAGCGCGACGCGAGCTCGCCGCCGAGATAGGTGCCCGCGAGCGCGAACGTCCCGTAGATGATCGCGAACCAGGTGCCGACCTCGCTGGTCTCGAGGCCATAGGTGCGGACGAAGAAGGCCGGCTTCCACTGCAGGATGCCGACCCCGAAGAAGGACGACACCGTGTAGCTGAGCATCAGGTTGCGGAAGGTCGCGATCCGCCACAAGGTGGTGGCGGTCTCGCGAAGCCCCGCTTGCTCCTCCTCAGCCAGTTTCACGCCGGCGCGCCGGCGCGGCTCGACCAGGGTCAGCCAGGCGACCAGGCCGAGCAGGACGCCCGGCAGGCCCATGATCAGGAAGGTGATGCGCCAGCCGTAAAGCGCGTTGAGCCAGCCGCCCGCGAAATAGCCGGCGACCATGCCGAGTGGGACGCCTAGGCCGTAGACCGCCATTGCCCGGGCCCGCCCTTCGCGCCCGAAATAGTCGGCGATCAACGAGTGAGCGGGCGGGATGCAGCCAGCCTCGCCGACCCCGACACAGACGCGGATCAGCAGCAGCTGCGAGAAGCTCGCGACCGCCGCGGTCGCGGCCACGGCGGCGCTCCAGAGCGTCGCGGTGGTGGCAATGATCGTCACCCGGTTGCCGCGATCCGCCAGCCGCGCGATCGGAATGCCCATGATGGCATAGAAGAGCGCGAAGGCGATGCCGGTCAGGACGCCGAGCTGAGTGTCGCTGAGATCGAGGTCGACCTTGATCTCCTGGAGCAGCAGCCCGAGGATGGTGCGCTCGACCGCGTTCGACGCCGCGATGAGCAGCAGCAGCACCAGCGCATAGCCGGCATAGGCCCGGCTCAGGCCCGCGGCGTGAGACGCG
>JAYRLF010000578.1:0-1737 GCA_041905385.1 Allosphingosinicella sp. | reverse complement strand
AGCCTGATCACCCGCGCGGTCGGCACATTGGGTGGAAAGATGCCGCCGATGCCGGAGGTGACCAGCACGTCGCCGCGCCGGAAGGGATTCTCGCCGACCTCGAGCGTGCGCAGCTCGATCGTGCCGTCGCCGCGGCCGACCGCGAGCGCCGGCGTGCCGTCGCGCAGCGCCCGAACCGGCACGCTACTCGATCCGTCGGTGACGAGCAGCACCCGCGACGCCCAGCGGCCGGTCTCGACGACGCGGCCGATCAGCCCTTCCGGCGCGCGCACCGGCTGGCCGAGGCGGACGCCGGCGCTGGTCCCGGCCGACAATGTCGCCAACCGCCGCGGCGCCTCGAAGGTCGAGCCGACGATGCGGGCGATCGTGATCTCGTCCTGCGTCTCGCGGGCGAGGCCGAGCAAGGCGTGCAGCCGCCGGTTCTCCGCAGCCTGCGCCTGGACCGCGACCAGCTCGCGCCGCGCCGCCGCCAGCTCGCGCTGCAGCCGCGCATTCTGCGATCCGGCGCGGAAATAGTTGGAGACGCCGTCGCCAATGCCGGTGAAGAAACCCACCACGCTGCGCCCGCCCGAGCTGACCGGCGTGGTCGCGTCGAGCGCCGCGCCCTTGATCGCGTTGAACCCGGTCGGATCGACGATCGCGACGATCAGCAGCAGTACCGCCACGATCATGCCCGCGACCGCGACGACATAACCAAAGAACAGTCCGTAGGCCGCCTTGCGCGAGAAGCCCGGCCGCCGCGCGGAGGAGGGCTTCACGAACGGAGCTCCGAAGAAAACACTAGCCCCTCTCCTTCAGGGGAGGGGTTGGGGTGGGGTCGGGCGCCCGAGCAAGCTTCGGGTTCACCATCATGCCAAGAGCGCCTTCGGGGGCATCGAGCCCCCTCAGTCGCCACCCACCCCCAACCCCTCCCTTGAAAGGGAGGGGCTAGAGTTGGTGCATCCCGGGAATACATGGCTTCTGCCGGCCCCGACCTGATTGCCGCCCTCAGGCCGTCTGCAGCACGCCGCGGAAGATCTCTTCCTCCATCGCCCGGCCGGTGCCGAGCGCGACGCAGGTCAGCGGGTCGTCGGCGACGGTGACCGGCAGGCCGGTCTCGTCGCGCAGCACCTCGTCCAGGCCTTTGAGCAAGGCGCCGCCGCCGGTCAGGACGATGCCCTGGTCGACGATGTCGGCGGCGAGCTCCGGCGCGGTGTTCTCGAGCGCGATCCGGACGCCCTCGACGATAGTGCCGACCGGCTCGGACAAAGCCTCGGCGATCTGGCGCTGGTTGATCATGATCTCCTTGGGCACGCCGTTGACGAGATCGCGGCCCTTGATGTGGACGCTCTCGCCGTCGCTGCCGCCGGGCGGCGGCTTGGCGATGCCGACCTGCTTCTTGATCCGCTCGGCCGTGGCCTCGCCGATCAGCAGATTGTGGTTGCGCCGGACGTAGGAGGAGATCGCCTCGTCCATCTTGTCGCCGCCGACCCGGACCGACGTGGTGTAGGCGAGGCCGCGCAAGCTGAGCACGGCGACCTCGGTGGTGCCGCCGCCGATGTCGACCACCATCGAGCCGATCGGCTCGGTCACCGGCATGTCGGCGCCGATCGCGGCCGCCATCGGCTCCTCGATCAGATAGACCTGGCGGGCGCCGGCATTGGAGGCGGCGTCGCGGATCGCGCGGCGCTCGACCGAGGTCGAGCCCGACGGCACGCAGATCACGATCTCCGGCCAGCGCGGGACGCGGCGCTTGCC
>JAYRLF010000153.1:0-9081 GCA_041905385.1 Allosphingosinicella sp. | reverse complement strand
GGCTTCGGCGGCGGCTTCTTCAGCGGCGGCTTCTTCGGCGGCAGCAGCTCGACGGGCGGCACCATCATCACCATCTCGACCTCTGGCGGCTCGACCTCGACCTCGTCCGGCGGCTCGTCCAGCTCGAGCGCGTCGAGCTCGAGCTCGGCCTCCAGCGCCAGCTCGGCAAGCTCGGGCAGCTCCAGCAGCAGCTCCGGCGGCTCGAGCGGCAAGCCCCATCACGGCAGCTCGGGCGGACATGGCAGCTCCAGCCACGGCAGCTCGAGTCATGGAAGCTCCAGTCACGGCAGCTCCAGCCATGGCAGCAGCGGCTCGTCCGGTTCGTCTGGCAGCAGCGGCTCGTCCGCCAGCTCGGGCAGCAGCGCTTCGTCGAGCAGCAGCGCGTCCTCGTCTGCCTCGTCCTCGGCGAGCAGCGGGTCGAGCAGCAGCTCGACCAGCTCCGGCGCGACCGGCGGCTCGTCCAGCTTCGGTTCGTCGGGCAGCACGTCGAGCGGCAGCTCGGGATCGAGCTCGAGCTCCAGCGCCTCGAGCGCATCCAGTTCCTCCGCCTCGTCGTCGAGCTCCTCCTCTTCGGGTGGCAGCTCGTCCTCGTCGACCGGCGGTACTCCGGTGCCCGCGCCGCCGATGATCCTCCTGTTCGGAGCCGCGGCGGCGACACTCGTGGCGCGCAAGCGGCTCGGCAAGCGAGCCGACTAGGGGCCCACCCCCTTCGCTGGCAAAACGCGTCACGATGCCCCGCCTCGGTTCAGCCGCGGCGGGGCTTCTTTTTGAGCGGTCGAAGACCCTCCCGGCGGGATGTCCGGCTCAGGCTTCCTTGAGGATCCGCTCGATGTCCGCGACCGGATGCTTGACCAGATCCTTGGGGAGCTCGGCGATTAGCCTCTTCTCGACTTCCTTGTGGAAATGCTTGCGCAGCTCGCCGAGCGTCTTCGGCGGCGCCACGATGACAAGCGACTCATAGTCGCCGCGTAACGCCCGTTCGTTGAGCATCGCTGCGGTGTCGGCCGCGAACCGGTCCTCCTCGAGCTGGTGGAAATCGACCTCGGTCATCGTGCCGCCATGGCCGCCGACCACGTTCATCGCCATGCCGGCCGTGTCGCTCGCCTGCTCGTGATGATCGGGATTCTCGTGGATCTCCTTCCGCTCGACGCTGAGATTCGGGAATTCGGCATCCCCCTCGTTGCGGAAGAACAGGGATTTACGGCCGTCCGCGACCAGGACGAAGCTGTCGTGAGGGATTTGCATGTGGGCGCGCTCCATTCTTGTCTGGCCGGATGAACGCGACAGCGGCTTGGATGGTTGCTCCTGTCATCATGCGCGGTCATAGCAGCCGCCATGCGCATTCTTCTGACCAACGACGACGGCGTGAACGCGCCCGGCCTGGCCGTGCTCGAATCGATCGCGCGCCGCTTCTCCGACGACATCTGGATCGTCGCGCCGACCGAGGAGCAGTCCGGCGCCGGCCATTCGCTGACCCTGACCGTGCCGGTGCGGCTGCGGCGGCTCGGCGAGAAGAAATTCTGCGTCACCGGCACGCCGACCGACGCGGTGATGATGGGCCTGGCCTGGATCATGAAGGACAATCCGCCCGACCTGATCCTGTCCGGCGTCAATCGCGGCGCCAATCTGGGCGAGGACGTCACCTATTCGGGCACGATCGCGGCGGCGATGGAGGGCGCGCTCGCCGGCATCAAGTCGATCGCACTGAGCCAGAGCTATGCCAAGGAAGGGATGGGCGACACCGTCCCGTTCGCCGCTGCCGAGGCCTGGGCCGAGCGGACCTTGCGCCCGCTGATCGAGGCGGATTTCGCGCCCCGCACCTTGGTCAACATCAACTTCCCGGCGCGGCCGCCCGAGGAGGTGCGCGGCATCCGTGTCGTCCGCCAGGGACTGCGCGATTATGGCCGGCTGCGGATCGTCCAGCGCACCGACCCGCGCGGCTACAATTATTACTGGTTCGGCCTCGGGCCGATGATCGAGACTCCGGGCCATGCCACCGACCTCGAGGCGATCGCCGATTCCTATGTGGCGGTGACGCCGCTTCATCTCGATCTCACCCATGAGAGCTCGCTCGAGCGGCTCGGCGGCCTTTACCAGGAGGTCGAGGCCTGATGATCTGCCGAATCTGGCGCGGCTGGACGACGCCGGCCAATGCCGATGCCTATGAGTCGGTGGTGCGGGGCCAGGTGATTCCCGGGATCGAGGCGCGGCGCATCGACGGATTCCTGCATATCGACCTGATGCGCCGTGAGATCGACGGCGGCGAAGTCGAATTCCAGACCCTGATGTGGTTCACCGGCCTCGACGCGATCCGCGCCTTCATGGACGAGGATCATGAGGTCAGCCACGTGCCCGAGGCGGCTCGGGCTGTGCTGTCCAGGTTCGACGCGCGCGCCATCCATTATGAGGTGATCGACCGAAGGCCTCAGGGAGCCTAGAGCGATTTCTAGTCGGATGGAAACATCCGACGACTCGGAAATCGCGGCAATTCAAGACTCTAGAGCGGATGATCTGATGCAATCGGATCACAATCCGCTCTAGTCGCCGGCAACGCGTCCCAAATTGCGCATCCAGATGGTCAGCGCGCTGCTGACCCGCCCCAGCCCGGTGCCCGTTCCATCGCACGCCGATCTTCGACACGGAGGCGCCAGCAGTCCACATTGCCCGATGCGTTGAACAGCATTCCGCCTGAATTGTCCCGCACGCGGTTGGCCTGACGCCGGGCATTCTGCTTGGCTTGCGGTTGTTCGGCCGACGGCACGTCATCGGCGCGGTTCGATTCCGGCGGTGTATGTGCGGCGGCCAGGGCGGCACTGGCCAGCATGGCACAAAGCGTCAACGGTCGATGAGACGAAAGGCGCATGTGAGCAAACTCCCTTCCACGTGGTCGGCCCAGCCGTGCCGTGTCTAACCTATTCGGACCTAACTGACTACGTTCCAAGCGCGACGGGGCGCGGGCTCGGGAAGTCGATCAGTGCGGCCTCCCTTCATTCGGCGCCGCGACCACGACCTTGCGCGACCGTTGTTCGGCGATCCGTGCCCGCCACAGATCGATATTGCCGGAAGCGGTGACCGGTTCCTCGACGGTGGATTCAACCTCCGGCATTGCGGCCCCGGTCATCGCCGGCATCGGCGCGCCGGCGCGGCGCGGCCGCGGTTGATTCGATCGGTCCCCGCCTTCCGAAATCTGCTTCTGCTTGAGCGGCGGTAGCGATCCGTCGCCGCTCCCGGGCGGCGGCGGTGGCGGGGGCTGCGCGATCGCGATCCCGGCCGCGGCGATCAGCGCGGACAAAGCCAGGATATGGACAGGCGACAGGCGCATGGGCTCGTATCTCCCTCCCCTGTCGATCCTCCGCCCCGAAGCGTTTGTACCGGAATCGTCACGGACCCGCCAGCGCCCGCATGTCCGGCGACCCTAGGAAAAGGCGATGTCACGCACTATGTGGCGCGCTCCCATGGAACTCGAACTCCCCGCTCCGCCCAAGGTCGGCATGGTCTCGCTTGGCTGCCCGAAGGCGCTGGTCGACAGCGAGCGCATCCTGACCAAGCTCCGTTCCGACGGCTATGCGATGTCCCCGGACTATGCCGGCGCGGACGTCGTCCTGGTCAACACCTGCGGCTTCCTCGATTCCGCCAAGGAGGAAAGCCTGGCCGCGATCGGCGAGGCGATCGCCGAGAATGGCCGGGTCATCGTCACCGGCTGCATGGGCAAGGAAGCCGAATTGATCCGCGAGCGCTTCCCCGACGTGCTCGCAATCACCGGCGCCGCGCAATATGAGGATGTGGTCGGCGCGGTCCATGTCGCGGCGCCGATGCCGCCCTCTTCCTATCTGAACCTGGTGCCGGATGCCGGCCTCAAACTGACGCCGCGCCATTATTCCTATTTGAAAATCTCCGAGGGCTGCAACCATCGCTGCGCCTTCTGCATCATCCCGAGCCTGCGCGGCGACCTGGTGAGCCGCCGTCCGGACGCGATCCTGCGCGAGGCCGAGAAGCTGGTCGCCGCCGGCACCAAAGAATTGCTCGTGATCAGCCAGGATACGTCGGCCTATGGCGTCGACCTCAGGCACGCCGCCTGGCCGTGGAAGGGCGGCGAGCTGCGCGCCCACATGACCGATCTTGCCGCCGCGCTCGGCACGCTCGGCGCCTGGGTCCGGCTGCACTATGTCTATCCTTATCCGCATGTCGACCAGGTCATCCCGCTGATGGCCGAGGGCGCGATCCTCCCCTATCTCGACATCCCCTTCCAGCATGCCAGCCCGACTGTGCTGAAGGCGATGAAGCGGCCCGCCAACCAGGTGAAGGTGCTGGAGCGCATCCGCGCCTGGCGCGACATCTGCCCGGACATTGCGATCCGCTCGACCTTCATCGTCGGCTTCCCCGGCGAGACCGATGCCGATTTCGAATATCTGCTCGAATGGCTCGACGAAGCCCAGCTCGACCGGGTCGGCGCCTTCACGTTCGAGCCGGTCAAGGGCGCCGCCGCCAATGCCTTGCCCGGCGCCGTGCCAGAAGAGGTCAAGCAGGAGCGCTACGAGCGCTTCATGGCGAAGAGCGCGGCCATCTCGGCAGCCAAGCTCACTGCGAAGGTGGGCCGCACGATCGACGTCATCATCGACGCGGTCGGTGAGGATGGCGGCGCCACGGGCCGCTCGAAAGCGGACGCACCCGAAATCGACGGCGAGGTCCATCTCCGCGACGCCGGTCACCTCGCCCAGGGCGATATCGTCGAGGTCCTGGTCGAGGATGCCGACGAACACGATCTGTTCGGAGTGCCCGCCGGCGGTCCGGCCAGCGTTTGAACCGCACGGCGGCATTCGATAGGAACCCGCCATGGCCGACCTCTCCACTCTCCTCCAGCCCGACAAGGGCCAGCCGGCGACCGCGATCGAGCTGGTCGACAAGAAGGGCTTCGATTCCTGGCTCAAGGCTCAGCCCGACCGGGTCCGTCAGGCGCTGACCGCGCAGGGCTTCAAAGGCGACGGCTTCCAGCTCGCCATCCTGCCCGGCGACCGCGACGACTGGTCGGCCGTGGCCGGTGTCGCCAATGTCGACGAGCTCAGTCCCTGGTGCCTCGCCAAGGCGGCGGAGTCGCTACCGGAGGGCGTCTATCGCGTCAGCGGCCGCAGCCCCGGTCCGGCGACGCTCGGCTGGCTGCTCGGTCAATATCGCTTCGATCGCTACAAGAAGGACAAGAACGGCAAGGGCGATCGTGTCCTTGTGACCGACGAGCCGAACCGGATCGACGACAGTGTCGCGCTCGCGGAATCGACCTTCCTGGTCCGCGACCTCGTCAACATACCGGCCAGCGACCTCGGCCCGGCCGAGCTGCAGGCGGCCGTGCAGGCGGTCGCCGATGAAGGCGGCGCGAAGCTTCGCGTGACGGTCGGCAAGGCGCTCGCCCAGGACTATCCGATGGTCGCCGCGGTCGGTGCCGCCGCGATCGAGGAACGCGCGCCGCGGCTGATCGAGCTCGAATGGGGCGACCAGCGCCACCCGCGCATCGCCGTCGTCGGCAAGGGGGTCTGCTTCGATTCCGGCGGCCTCGACATCAAGCCGTCGTCCGGCATGCGGCTGATGAAGAAGGATATGGGCGGTGCCGCGCACGCGCTCGGCCTCGCGCGTCTGGTGATCCGCGCCAATCTGCCGGTGCGGCTCCATCTCCTGATCCCCGCCGTCGAGAATGCCGTCTCGGGCGGCGCCTTCCGGCCGGGCGACATCCTCCGCAGCCGCAAGGGGCTGACCGTCGAGGTCGGCAATACCGACGCCGAAGGACGATTGATTCTCGGCGACGCACTCACCCGGGCCGGCGAGGACAAGCCCGAGCTGATCCTCGATTTCGCGACCCTGACCGGTGCCGCCCGCGTCGCGCTCGGGCCCGATTTGCCGGCCTTGTTCGTGAACGATGAGGCGCTCGCCGGCGCGCTGCTCGGCCATGCCGACTCAGTCTCCGACCCGCTGTGGCGGATGCCGCTCTGGAAACATTATGAGGAGATGCTGTCCTCGGACGTCGCCGATCTCGGCAACATCTCCGATGCGCCGCTCGCGGGCGCCGTGACGGCCGCCCTGTTCCTGCAGAAATTCGTCCCCGAAGGCGTGCCCTGGGCGCATCTCGACACCTTCGCCTGGCGGCCGTCGGCCAAGCCGGGCCGCCCGAAAGGCGGCGACGCGCAGGGAATGCGAGCGGCGTTCGAGCTGCTCCGGAGCCGCTATCCGCGCTGACGCCCCGGCGCTTCTTCTTAGAATTCCGCCATTTTTTTGGAAACGAAACGGATCGTTGCTGGTTTACTCCCCGAAACGTCATCTCGCACACGGGAGCAGCACAGTGGCGCAACAGGCTCTCAAGAGCTGGATGGACACGCTCATCGGCTATGTCCGGTCCGGTCAACCAGACCTCACCAACCGGCAGATGGCCCTGATGATGCTGGTCTATCTCACTCCGGGTCCCCATACGGTGAGGGGACTTGCCAACACGCTCGGAGTTTCGAAGCCGGTGATCACGCGCGCCTTGAACACGCTCGGGTCGCTCGGCTATCTGCGGCGCGTTCGCGACGAAGCGGATCGCCGCAATGTCTTCGTCGCCAAGACCAGCACTGGACAGGAATTCCTTGAAGGCTTCGAGCGTAATATTGGACGATCCAACTCCGGCGCGTCAGCCGTCAGGGAACGCGGACTCATCCTTCAGCACGGCTGACGGTTTCAGGCTCACCGGGCCTTCGATTCCGCTCGACCCGCGCATCAACGCCTATCGCGACGACGTCGCCGATATCTCCCTCGCAGGCCGCGTGCTCGCGCCCCATTATGCGCGGCCACTGCCGCGCGCCTGCGGCTCGCGCGAGACCTATGTCTGGCCGGGACCGCGGGCGGAGGGCGAAGCGATCTCGGAGCTGTTGCCGGGCGAGGAGTTCGCGGTGCTCGAATATGCCGGCGGCTGGGCCTGGGGCTATTGCCTGGCCGACCATGTCGTCGGTTACGTCGAGGCGATCGCGCTCGCCGACCGTAGTCCGCCGACCCATATCGTCTGCGAGAAATGCGTGCCGGTGGCCGCCGACGGATCGGTGACCGCTTCCGTGCTTGCCCATTTGCCGATGGGATCCCGGTTGCACGGAATCGAGCGCGGCGCCTGCCTTGCCACCGAATATGGCTGCGTGCCCACTAGCCATTTGCGCCCGATCGACGATCGGGACGACGACCCGGTCGTCGTCGCCGAACGTCTCATCGGCACCGCGTATCTCGCGGGCGGGCGGAGCTTCCACGGTGTCGACGCGACCGGCCTGGTCCAGCTTGCGCTCTCGCTGTGCGGAATCGAAGCCCCGAGGCTGCTCGATCAGCAGGCGGCCTTGGGCGTCGCCATTCCCGAGACGATGCCGCTCCGCCGCGGCGATCTCGTCCTGGTCGACGATGTCGTGGGCCTCATGGTCGACGATCTGCTGATGATCCACGCCTCGCGCGCGGCCGGCAAGGTGACCGTCGATCCGGTCGCGAGCGTCGACCGGCCCGGCCTGCAGAGGCGCCGGCTGCCGATTTAAGCTCGATTGCATTCTGGGTCCGAAAGGATAGTCTCTCTCGCAAATAGAGGGAGGGGACTATGAGCGATGTCGTTGGCACGCAGCCGCCGGCCTGGGTGCGCATTGTCGGGCTGCTTGGCCTGCTGTGGAACCTGATCGGCGTCTATTTCTATCTCGGCCGAGTCGGCCTGGTCGGCGACGGCGCCGCCCAGGCGGCGATGGGCGGCGGCGAGAATTGGGTAACGGCGGCCTTCGCCGTTTCGGTGTTCGGCGGCGCGCTCGGTTGCGTCGGCCTGCTGATGCTGAAGAGCTGGTCGCGGCTGCTCCTCATCCTGTCCCTGCTGGCCGTGCTCGCCCAGGATTATGCCGTGTTCAGCGCTGGCGCGGGCGGCAATGCGCTGGTCATGCCCGCTTTGGTGACGGCGATCGCGCTGCTACTCGCCTGGGTCTCCCACGCCGGTGTGAAGCGGGGCTGGCTGAGCTGACTCGCTTTCTCGAAGGAGTGGCAAGATGAGCGATGACGTTGCGGCGAGCGCGCCGGGCTGGTTCCGCCTGCTCGCAATCCTGGGGCTGCTCTGGAACCTGATCGGCGTGGCCATGTACCTGCAAAGCGTCGGCCTGTTCGGCGATCCGCTGGCCGGCCTGAGCGACTCGGAACGGACGCTGGCGCTCAGCGTGCCTTCCTGGGTCACCGGCGCCTTTGCGATCGCGGTCTTTTCGGGCCTGGTCGGCGCGATCTGCCTGGTCCTGCGCCGGGCGATCGCCCGGTCGCTGTTGATCCTGTCGCTGCTCGCCGTGCTGGCGCAAAGCGGCTGGATCGTGCTGCTCAGCGACGCGCGCGCGGTCCACGGACTCGCCGGGATCGCGATGCCGGCCCTCATCGTCTTGATCGCCGCCGGCCTCACCTGGCTCGCCACCACGGGCCTTCGACGCGGCTGGCTCCGCTAGAAGGTCACATTTCCCCGCGCGCCCGGCGCAGCGCATACCAGCGCTGCACGTTGGCATTATGCTCGGCCAGGGTGTTGGCGAAGACGTGGCCACCCGTGCCGTCGGCGACGAAATAGAGTGCCGGCGTGCGGGCCGGGTTGAGCACGGCGGCGATCGATTCGCGTCCCGGATTGGCGATCGGCCCGGCCGGCAGGCCGGCGCGCGCATAGGTGTTGTAGCCATTGTCGGCATTGAGCTCGGAACGCAGGATCCGGCGGCCGAGCGGTCGTCCGCGCGTGACCGGATAAATGACGGTCGGATCGGCCTGGAGCGGGATGCCGCGCTGCAGGCGATTGGTATAGACGCCGGCGACCATCCGTCGTTCGGACGGCTTGCCGGTCTCCTTCTCGACGATCGAGGCGAGGACGATCGCCTCGCGCGGGCTCGATACCGCGATCCCCGGCCCGCGCTCGGCCCAGAGCCGGGCGAGCTCCCGCGTCATCGCCTGCTGCATCCGGCGCAGCACCGCGGCGCGACTCTCGCCGCGCCGATAGGAATAGCTGTTGGGCAGCACCGAGCCTTCCTCTGGAACCGCGATCGCGCCGGTGAGATAGGGAACGCGCATCAGCCGCTCGTGCACCAGCAC
>JAYRLF010000152.1:0-9093 GCA_041905385.1 Allosphingosinicella sp. | reverse complement strand
CAGCACGAAGGCGAGCCCGCCCAGCGTCTCGACATCCTCCTCGACCGGCCCGAGCCGGGCATCGACCGCCTGAGCAACCTCCTCGAGCTCGGCGCGGGCGTCGGCCTCCCAGCAGCCGTCGTCGAGCGGGATCAGCAGGCCCGCCGGCTCCTCGTCATGCTCGTCCTCGATGTCGCCGACGATCTCCTCGACCACGTCCTCGATCGTCAGCAGCCCTTCGGTGCCGCCGAACTCGTCGACCACGATCGCGAGATGGACCCGGCCGGAGCGCATCCGCGCGAGCAGGTCGAGCATGCCCATCGATTCCGGCACGTAGAGCGGGGTGCGCATCAGGGTCGTGATGTCCTCGGGCGGCTGCGCGCCGTTGATGAGGTGGGTGAACACGTCCTTGATGTGGATCATGCCGATGACGCGGTCGAGGCCGCCTTCATAGACCGGAAGCCGGCTATGCTCGGCCTCGCGCAGCGCCGCGACCAGATCCTCGAAGCTGATCGTGCTCGGCACGGCGATGATGTCGCCGCGCGGCACCGCGACGTCGCCGGCGCTCTTCTCGCCGAAATGGAGGATGTTGCGGAGCATCTCGCGCTCCGCCTCGCTGAGGTCGCCGACCCGCGGCACCTCGCCTTCGCGGCTCTCGATCGCTTCCTCGATCTCGTCGCGGAGCGTCGCTTCGCTGTCGTCGCCGAACAGCAAGCCGCGCAGGCCGCTCCAGAAACTGCGTCCTTCTTCCCGGCCGCTGGGACTGTCGTCGTCCATTATCTAGAGTTTGACCCCTGTTGTTTCATACGGATCGGCTATGCCGATCGCCGCGAGCGCCTTTCGCTCCGTCTCCTCCATCAGCTCCGCATCCGCGTCGCTCGTTTCATGGTCGTAACCTAGCAGATGAAGCGTGCCGTGCACCACCAGATGCGTGGCGTGGGCTTCGACCGGCACGTTCTTGTCTGCCGCTTCCGCGGCGCAGACGCCGTGCGCGAGCACGATATCGCCCAGCATCGGCGCGGTTTCGAGCTCGTCCTCCGCGGCCATCGGGAAGGACAGGACGTTGGTCGGCTTGTCCTTTTCGCGCCAATTGGCGTTCAAGGCATGAACCTCATCGTCCGAGGTGAACTTGACCGAAATCTCGCAGTCGCGCTCGGCCAGCGCCGCATGACGGCTATGGGCAACGGCCGCGAGGACCGCACGCTCGGCAAGCTTCTCCCAGTCTGTTCGACTGTCCCATTCGTCGGAGACGTCGGCCTCGATCAGCACTATTCGTCCTTGCCCTCATAGGCCTCGACGATCTTGCCGACGAGCGGGTGGCGGACGACGTCGCCGGCGCCGAACCGCACCGTCGCGATCCGTTCGATCCCCTCGAGCCGCGAGACCGCGTCGTGCAGGCCGGACTTGCCGCCCTCGGGCAGGTCGATCTGCTTCGGGTCGCCGCAGATCACCATTCGGCTGCGCATGCCGAAGCGGGTCAGGAACATCTTCATCTGCGCCGCCGTCGTGTTCTGCGCCTCGTCGAGGATGATGAAGGCGTCGGAGAGGGTGCGGCCGCGCATGAAGGCGATCGGCGCGATCTCGATCTCGCCCGACGCGATCCGCCGCTCGACCTGCTCGGTCGGCAGCATGTCGTAGAGCGCGTCGTAGAGCGGGCGGAGATAGGGATCGACCTTCTCCTTCATGTCGCCGGGCAGGAAGCCCAGCCGCTCGCCCGCCTCGACCGCCGGCCGCGACAGGATCAGCCGGTCGACGCTGCCGCCGATCAACTGCTGCACCGCCTGGGCGACGGCGAGATAGGTCTTGCCGGTGCCGGCCGGACCCAGCGCGAAGATCATGTCGTCGCGCGCCAGCGCCTCCATATAGACCGCCTGGGTCTTGGAGCGCGGCACGATCGTCTTCTTGCGGGTGCGGATCATCACCTTGGGCGGCTCGGCCACCTCCGGCGAGATGATCCCGTCCAGGGTCGGCTGGCCCGACATGGCGATGATCGCATTGACGAGCTCGGCGTCGATGTCCTGGCCCTCGTCGAGCCTGTTGTAGAGGCCGAGCAGCACCTCGCGGGCGCGGGCGGCATCGTCGGGCTCGCCCTCGATCTGCACCTTGGCGCCGCGCGCGGCGATATAGACGCCGAGCCGGTCCTCGATCGCGACCAAATTGCGGTCAAACTCGCCGAACAAGGGCCCGAGCAGGTGCGGCTGCTGGAACTCGATCTCGAGCCGGGCGCGCGGCGCGCCGGATTCGGGCTTCTTCTGCGCCATCAGGCCGCCGTCCGGATCAGCTCGGCGCCGGCCAGGCTGTTCGGGCCGGCGCTCAGCAATTCCACCTCGACGATGTCGCCGATCGCGGCGCCGGTCTCGAGATGGACCGACTGCAGCCAGGGCGTCTTGCCGACCTTCTGGCCGGGCTTGCGGCCGTCGCGCTCGAGCAGGATCTCGGTGCGCCGGCCGACGCTCGCCTGGTTGAACGCGTGCTGCTGCGCATTGAGCAGCGCCTGCAGCCTATGCAGCCGTTCGTCCATCACCTCAGCCGGCACCTGCGCCTCCATCTCGGCGGCCGGTGTTCCCGGCCGCGGCGAATATTTGAACGAGAAGGCCTGGGCATAGTTCACGCCTGTGACGATCCCGAGCGTCGCTTCGAAATCCGCCTCGGTCTCGCCGGGAAAACCGACGATGAAGTCGCCCGAAACGGCGATGTCCGGCCGCGCGGCGCGGACCCGCTCGAGGATGGCGAGATAGGAAGCGGCGCTGTGGCTCCGGTTCATCGCCTTGAGGATGCGGTCGCTGCCCGACTGCACCGGCAAGTGGAGATAGGGCATCAGCTTCGGCACTTCGGCATGGGCCCGGATCAGACCCTCCTTCATGTCGTTCGGATGGCTGGTCGTGTAGCGGATCCGCGCCAGGCCGGGCAAAGCGTCGAGCGCTCGGATCAGCCCGTCGAGGCCCTGCGACCGGCCCTTGTCGTCCGCGCCCTCCCAGGCGTTGACGTTCTGGCCGAGCAGGGTGATCTCGCGGGCGCCGGCGTCGATCAGCGCCTTGGCCTCGTCGAGGATCGCGATCCACGGCCGCGACACCTCGGCGCCGCGCGTATAGGGCACCACGCAATAGGTGCAGAATTTGTCGCAGCCCTCCTGCACGGTCAGGAAGGCGCTCGCCCCATGGCGCCGGCGCGCCGGCAGCGCGCCGAACTTGGAGGCGGCAGGCATGTCGGTGTCGAGCGCGGGCCGCCCGGCCGCCGCCTCGGCGACCAGCTTCGGCAGATTGTGATAGGCCTGCGGGCCGACGACGACGTCGACATGGGCGCGCCGCGCGATTTCGTCGCCTTCGGCCTGGGCGACGCAGCCCGCCACCGCGACCATCGGCCGGCTGCCGTCGGCGCGCTTCAGCCGGCCGATCTCGGAATAGACCTTCTCGGTCGCCTTCTCGCGAATATGGCAGGTGTTGAGCACGACCAGGTCGGCCTCGCCGCCGTCGGCGGCGGCCATGCCCTGCGCGGCCAGCAGCTCGGCCATGCGCTCGCCGTCATAGACGTTCATCTGGCAGCCGAAGGATTTGACCGAAAAAGTCTTGGGATTCGGTTTGTTCATTGGCGGCCATATAGAGCGGTGGGCGAAAAAGTGGGTACCGGTTTTTCGCGAAGCCATCGCGAC
Organism: Allosphingosinicella sp.; assembly: GCA_041905385.1. Classification (GTDB taxonomy): domain Bacteria; phylum Pseudomonadota; class Alphaproteobacteria; order Sphingomonadales; family Sphingomonadaceae; genus Allosphingosinicella. The sequence goes on along the minus strand of JAYRLF010000152.1, from coordinate 5,465 downwards.
AACAATGAAATGGTAAGCGAGGCGTGGTTGATCAAACCATGCCTCGCGGAACCGGTTTCGCGGGCCTGCGCGGAACCCAGCGCCTCGACCACTTCCGCCTCGGCCTGCCGCGCAAGGATCTTGCGGTCGCCGGCCTCGTGCGGATCGATCGGTTCGAGGAAGCGAAGCGTGACCGGGATCGTGCCGCGCCGGCCGACCACCCGGAAGGCATTGGCGCCGGCCGGCTCGGCGCCGACCCAGGCGATCTCCGGCCCGATCTCGCCATAGTCGATCATCACCGGCTGCACCCGGACGCCGTCGAGCGGCGGGAACAGGCTGGCGAACAGGCTCGGCCGGAACGGCAGCACCTCATGTCCGCCTTCGGTCGTGCCCTCGGGAAACAGCGCCAGCGCGCGGCCGGCATTCAGCGCCTGGCGCAGAGTGTCGGCCTGCTCCTGCACCTCGCGCCGCGCCTGGCGGGCGACGTAGATCGTGTCGTTCAATCCGGCGAACCAGCCGACCCCGGGCCAGTTCTCGACATCGTCGCGCGAGACGAACACGGCCGGCGCGGCGCCGCCGAGCGCGAAGATGTCGAGCCAGCTGACATGATTGGCGGCGTACAGGACCCGCTGCTTGAGCGGCGTGCCCTCGATCCGGACCCTGAGGCCGCAGCAGGTGCCGGCATAGGACAGGAAGATCTGCGGCCAGATCGATCGCCGGCCGAACGCCTTCCAGACGAAATGCATCGGCACGCAGAAGGCGAGCCCCGCCATGATCGCCGCCACCCTGCGCACGACGCGCGCCGGGGAGGGTTCCTCAATTCTCGCGGGAGAGGGCGACGCCGTAGAGCTCCATGCGATGGTCAACCAGGCGGAAGCCGAGCTTCTCCGCGATCCGGCGCTGAAGCTGCTCGAGCTCCTCGTCGACGAACTCGATGACGTTGCCGGTCTCGACGTCGATCAGATGGTCGTGATGGGTCGCGTCGGCCGCCTCGTAGCGAGCGCGGCCGTCGCCGAAATCGTGCCGCTCCAATATGCCCGCTTCCTCGAACAGGCGGACGGTGCGGTAGACGGTGGCGATCGAGATTCCGGGGTCGATCGCGGAGGCGCGGGCGTGCAGCGCCTCGACGTCGGGATGGTCCTCGGCCTCGGAGAGAACCCGGGCGATCACCTTGCGCTGCTCGGTGATCCTCAGGCCCTTCTCTGCGCACAGCGCTTCGATATCGATGGGGCGGGTCATGCCGGGCCTATGTAGAGCGAAAGCGGCCGCGCGCAAAGCCGGGCGGATGCGAAAAGCGCCGCTCCGTGTGTGGCGGAGCGGCGCTGGTTCTTCGGGACTTCCGAGTCGCTTATTTGCGGGCGCCGCGCTTGCGCTTGGTGCCGAGGCCGATCTGCTTGGCCAGCGTGCGACGCTGCTCTGCGTAATTCGGCGCGACCATCGGATAATCGGCGCTGAGCCCCCACTTCTGCCGGTACTCGTCCGGGGTGAGGTTGTAATGGGTCATGAGATGCCGTTTCAGCATCTTCAGTTTCTTCCCGTCCTCGAGGCAGACGATATAGTCCGGCTTGATCGAGGAGCGGATCGACACTTTCGGTTCCGGACGCGGCGCAGGTTCTTCCTTCTTCTCGCCGAGCCCATTGAGTGCCTTGTGAACGTTACTGATCAGCAACGGGAGGTCAGAAACCGCCACGCTGTTGTTGCTGACATGGGCCGATACAATGTCGGCGGTCAGGGTTATGAGCGTCTCCCCGAAGTTTTCTTGACTGTCCATCTGTCGGTACCAACTTTCGTTAAGTTCAGAGGGGCCCGTCATTGGCCGTAACGGGTATTGACTGAAATGATCCGTTTCGGTGTCTTTGACAAGCCGAAATGCCGGAAAAAGCGCGGTTTCTACCGGTCCGGACCCATCTTCTTGGCGAGCGTCAGCGCGTCATAGGTGCACCCGTCGGGGCCGCTATAATAATTGCGGCGACGGCCGGCGAGGCTGAAACCCGCCGCGCTGTACAAGTTAACCGCATGATTTCCTTCGCGGACTTCCAAATGAACCCGCTTCGCGCCGCGCGCCCGTGCGAGCGTGCAGAAACGATCGAGCAGCATCGCCCCGACGCCGCGCCGCTGCGCCGATGCGCGGACCGCGAGCAGCAGCAATTCCGCCTCGTCCGCGATCGCCCGCGACAGCGAAAATCCGGCGACGTCATTCTCGTCGCGCGCGAGCGTCAGCCAGACGCCGGGCATCGGCATCAGGCCGGCGCATTGCGCGGCGGTCCAGGCCTCGCCGAAGCGCGGATCGAAGCTCTCGTCCATCACCCGCATGACGGCATCGAGATCGGCGAGGCCGCCTTCGTAGAGGGTGATCGCCGACGCGCTCATGTCATCGGCCCTTGGAGGCCGCTCTGAACCGGCTTGGCGTCCGGCGCCCGGCCATAGATCGGCCTGGCCGGCAGCGACCGGAGCGGTGCCGGGAGGCGGGCGGCGTCGGCGGCGCGGGGAAGGGCGTCTTCGGCCCGGCCCCAGCCGCGGGCGGAAACCAGCGCCTCGGCGCCCGATCCGACCACCAGCTCGGCACGGACCGCGGCGGCCGCCTGTTCGGGACGGAGCGAGCGCAGGTCGTCGAGCGGCGCAATCGGATCACCGCCATAGCTTTGCACGAAAAGCTCGCCATGTCCCCCCAGAAGCGCGACGCCGATCTCGGCCTCGCCGGCCGCCGCCGCGAGCAGCGCCAGCGACGAATAGCCGGCGAGCGGCGCCTGCCAGCCGATCGCCAGCCCATGCGCCGCGGCGAGCCCGACCCGGACGCCGGTAAAGCTGCCCGGGCCGCAATCGACCAGGATCGAGGTCGCCCGCCGCCCGCCGAGCAGCTCGGCGATCATCGGCACCAGCCGCTCGGCATGGCCGCGCCCGACCACCTCATGACGCGCGTCCAGCAGCTCGCCGCGCTCGCCCAGGAGGGCGACCGAGCAGGCGGCGGTGGCGCTGTCGATGACGAGCTGCATCGGCAGACCCTTACTTTCCCCGGTCCGCTTGTGAAGCTTCTGGCTTCCCCATCGATGTCAGTCGTTGCGTCTTTGCGCCTTGGCGTGAGCCTTTTCCGGCGACGACCGAGCCGGCACTGGCTCCCTTTATTTTCGCGCAGAGAGCGCAGAGAGCGCAGAGAGCGCAGAGAGCGCAGAGAGCGCAGAGAGCGCAGAGAGCGCAGAGGCGCAGAGAGTCTGCGCTCGTCCCAGCGCGCAGCGCCTATTCTTGCCGTTGGATCGGAAGGACGCGTGCGCGGCCATCTGGCGCGATATCTCTGCGTCTCTGCGTTCTCGCGCGCGTAGCGCGCCCAAAAATATCGGGAGTCACCGGAATTGCTTTAGCTACGGTCTCCTCGACCGACGCCAATCTTGGTCAGACGGCTTCGACCGTCTCGACCTCGGGCACGTAATATTTGAGCAGGCTCTCGATGCCCTGCTTCAGGGTCATCGTCGACGAGGGGCAGCCCGAGCAGGCGCCGTGCAAGGCGAGATAGACGGTGCCGGACTTGAAGCCGCGATAGACGATGTCGCCGCCGTCGCGGGCGACCGCCGGCCGGACGCGGGTGTCGATCAGCTCGCGGATCTGGGCCACCACCTCGGCGTCGGCGGGATCGTCCTCGACTGGCGCCTCCGGCGCGACCTCGATGCCGGCCGCGCTGCCGGGCCGGAACAAAGGCGCGTCGCTGACGAAATGGTCGAGCAGGACCTCGAGCACCTGCGGCTTCAGCGCCCGCCACTCGACGCCGGGCGCCGCCGTGACCGACACGAAATCGCGGCCGAAAAAGACGCCGCTCACCTCGCCGGTCGAGAAGATCGCCTCGGCCAGCGGCGAGACCTCCGCATCCTCGGGCGTCGCGAAATCGCGCGTGCCATGGTCCATCACCGCGCGGCCGGGAAGGAACTTCAGGGTCGCCGGATTGGGCGTGGTCTCGGTCTGGATCAGCATGAGGCCGATGTGGGCGGAGGAGGGGGCTGTATCAAGCCCTATCCTCCCTGTCGCGAAGCGATGGGGAGGGGGACCAAGCGAAGCTTGGTGGAGGGGCTTTCCCCGCGATCTTGCCCCTCCACCACCGACTTCGTGGGCGGTCCCCCTCCCCATGAGCTTCGCTCACAGGGAGGAAAGAAGTCAAAAATCCACCTTGTCGTAATGCTGCGGCGGCAGGATCACCTCCATCCGCTCGGCGAGCAAAGGCCGGAAGCTCGGCCGCGACTTCATCACCGCATACCAGTCGGTGGTCTGCTTGTGGCCGCGCCAGTCGACGCCGCCGAGATAGTCGGCGACCGAGAGCTGGGCGGCGGCGGCGAGGTCGGCGAGCGTGAGCGCGGGCCCGGCCAGCCAGCGGCGATGATCGAGCAGATAGTCGAGATAATCGAGATGGCCGTTGGCGGCCATCATCGCCTTCCTGAGCTGGCCGGTGTCGGGCGGCGCGCGGCTGACCAGCCTTTTCTTCATCCGCTCTTCCATCAGCGGACCGACCACGTCGTGGAACAGCTTTCCATCGAACCAGGCGACCAGCCGCCTGATCTCGGCGCGGTTGATCGAGGTGCCGGGCAGCATCGGCGCCCTGTCGACCGTCTCCTCGAAATATTCGCAGATCGCGCCGCTGTCGATCAGCACCGTGCCCTTGCTCTCCTCGACCAGCACCGGCGTCTCGCCGGCTGGGTTGAGGTCGGTGAAGTCGTCGTCCTGCTGCCACGGGGAGACCCGCTTCAGCTCATGGGCGACGCCCTTCTCGGCCAGCAGCAGCCGGACCTTGCGGGAAAAGGGACAGAGCGGGAATTGATAGAGGTGCCACATGGATGTGGCGCTTCTTTAACGGACGTGCCGTTCCAGTCCACAACCCATTTGGCCGTCCCGTCCGCGCGCGGGGCCCCGGCCCTTAATCGTCATAAAATTCGTAATCGTCCTCGTCGTAGCGCGGGTCGTGACGCGGATCGTAGCGGTCGCCGCGGCGGCGATGATAATCGTCGACGGCGGCGGCGATGCCGCGCTGCATCTCGAACAAGGACCGCCGCATCGCCGGAGCGGCGACTGCGAGCGAATCCATCATCCGGCCAATCTGGGCGGTCGAGCCGTAGATCGAATCCCGGATTCGGGCCTCGAAATAGGGATCCCGCGCCCGGCCCATCCGCCGCAGGGTCCGCCCGGGGCGGCCATAGCCGGGACGACGGGCATAGGGATCGACCGCGTCGATCATCGGACCGACGTCGAGATCGAGCATCGTGTCGACCGAGCGGTCGATCACCGGCGCGATATCCTCGACGTCTTCGGACGAAGGCAGCGATTCGATCAGCCGGGCATCGGCCTCGGCATCCGGGATCGGCCCCTGCGCGGCGGCTGGGGCGGCAAAGACGGCCGAAGCGGCCAGTGCGATCAGCAATTTCTTCATGCGTGCTCTCCTCACGCCAACAGGCGCGGACCCGAGGGGCCGCGCGGCGAGTCGGGTCCTTTTAGCAGATTTTGCTGATTCC
>JAYRLF010000151.1:0-9167 GCA_041905385.1 Allosphingosinicella sp. | reverse complement strand
ATCCAGATCTGGCAACGAGAGCGGCAGCAACGGCACGGCGGGGCGCAGCCAACGCCCACGTCGCACGACCCGGCCTGCCTTCGGCTGGAGCGGCAATCAGGCGGGCGTCGTCGCCGCGGCGGCCGTGGCTGGCGCCGCGGTCGGCATCGCCGCCAATCTCGGCCGCAAGCTGGTCATGCAGGGCATCGGCAGCGCCGGCGGCGACTGGGCGGAGACGCTCGCGACCGAACATCAGGCGGTGCTCGCCTTGTTCGACAAGATCGAGGCCACCGATGACAGCCAGGCGTCGATGCGCACCCACATTCTCACCAAGATCAAGAATGCGCTCGGCAAACATGCGCTCGAGGAAGAGAATGTGATCTACCCGGCGCTGCGCGAAGCCAATTCGATCCACGACGCCGACGCGCTCAACGCCGAGCATGGTTATGTGAAGACCTATCTCTACGAGCTTGAAAACATGCCGAAAGAAGGCACGGCCTTCCTGGCCAAGATCCGCGAGTTCCGGGCCATGCTAGAGGCGCATATGCGGATGGAGGAGAATGAAGTCTTCCCGGCCCTGCGCGATTCATTGAGCGAGGAAAAGAATGCCAAGCTCACCACCGCGATGAACCGAGAAGGCATGAAGCTGGCGTGAGTCGGTTCATGCCCCCTCCCACTTGCGAGAGGGGGGACGTACGAATTGAAGGCGCAGTAGGCCCACCCCCTAACCCCCTCCTGCAAAGCGGGAGGGGGAATCGGTGAATCAAGCAACCGCCCCATGGCAGTGCTTGTACTTCTTTCCCGACCCGCACGGGCACGGCGCGTTGCGGCTGCTCGGCGCCGGCACGTCGCCCTCGATCACATTGCCCGGCAGGTCCGGCTCGGCAGCCGGGATCGACAAGGGTGGCAACCGCGACAGGATCGCGCCGGTGCCGGCGTCGATGTCGGCGGTGTCGTCCTCGCCGATGAACGGATCGATATGGGTGGTCAGGAAGTCCGGCATCTCCGGCAGCTCGGGCGCCATGCTGAACCGGGCCCGGGCCAGTGTCGCGGTGACGTCCTCGCGGATGACGCCCAGCATGCGCTCGAACATCATGAAGGCCTCGCGCTTATACTCGTCGATCGGCTTGCGCTGGGCATAGGCTCGCAGGTGCACGACCTGCCGCAGCGCGTCGAGCATCGACAGATGCTCCTTCCAGTGATGGTCGAGCGACTGGAGCAGGATGCTCTTTTCGATCTGGACCCATGATTCGCTCGGCACGTCCTTGATCTTTTCGGCGACCTGCTCGTCGGCCAGCGCTTGAAGCCTCTCGACGAACATTTCGGGCTCGACCGCTTCCTCCTTGACCCAGTCGTCGAAGGGCGGCATCAGGCCGAACACGTCCTCGACCCGGGCCTTCAGCGTCGGGATGTCCCACTGCTCCGGATAGGAGTTGGGCGGGATCGCCTCGCCGACGATCGCATTGACCGTCTCGGCGCGCATGTCCTCGACGACGTCGCCGACTGTCTCGGCGTCCATGATGTCGGCGCGCTGCTCGTAGATCACCTTGCGCTGGTCGTTCATGACGTCGTCATATTCGACAACCTGCTTGCGGATGTCGTAGTTGCGCGCCTCGACCTTCTTCTGGGCGGTCTCGATCGCCTTGGAGATCCATGGGCTGATGATCGCCTCGCCGTCGGCCAGATTCTTGTTCATCAGCCGGGCGAACATCGTCTGCGGCCCGAAGATTCGCAGCAGGTCGTCGTCGAGGCTGAGGTAAAAGCGCGACAGGCCCGGGTCGCCCTGGCGGCCGGACCGGCCGCGCAACTGGTTGTCGATACGCCGGCTCTCGTGGCGCTCGGTGCCGAGCACGAACAGGCCGCCGGCGGCCTTCACCCGCTCCTTCTCCTCGGCGACCTCGTCGCGGATCTTCGCTTCCTTCTTCTCGCGCTCGGGTCCGGCCTCCATCTCGCCGAGCTCGTCCTCGACCCGGAACTCGACATTGCCGCCGAGCTGGATGTCGGTGCCGCGGCCGGCCATGTTGGTGGCGATGGTGACCGCGCCGATCCGGCCGGCCTGGGCGACGATATGGGCCTCGCGCTCATGCTCGCGGGCATTGAGCACCGCATGCTTGATCTTCGCCTTCTTGAAATATTCCGAGAGCAGCTCCGACTTCTCGATCGAGACGGTGCCGACCAGCACCGGCTGGCCTGCCTTCTGCTTCTCCTGGACGGCCTTCACGATTGCCTGGAACTTGTCTTCCTGGTTCTTGTAGAATTCGTCATCGTCGTCGGCGCGCTTGACCGGCAGGTTGGTCGGGATGGTGACGACGTTCATCTTGTAGATGTCGAAGAATTCGGCCGCCTCGGTCGCGGCGGTGCCGGTCATGCCCGACAGCTTCGGATACATCCGGAAATAATTCTGGAAGGTGATCGAGGCGAGGGTCTGGTTCTCGGGCTCGATCTCGACGCTTTCCTTGGCCTCGACCGCCTGGTGCAGGCCGTCCGACCAGCGCCGGCCGTCCATCATGCGGCCGGTGAACGGATCGATGATGACGACCTTATTGTCTTTCACGATGTAATCGATGTCGCGCTTGAACGCGATGTTGGCGCGCAGCGCCTGGTTGAGGTGGTGGACCACCTGCGTGTTCTCATAATCGTAGAGATTGGAGCCGACCAGCAGCCCTTCGGCCTCGAGCACGCGCTCCATCCGCTCGGTGCCGTCCTCGGTCAGCAGGACGCGCTTGTCCTTCTCGTCATAGTCGTAATCCTCGGCCGGCGTGTCCTTCACGATCCGGTCGAGCGCGATGTAGAGGTCGGACTTGTCCTCGGTCGGGCCCGAGATGATCAAAGGCGTGCGCGCCTCGTCGATCAGGATCGAGTCGACCTCGTCGACGATCGCGAAATTGAACGGGCGCTGCACCATCTGCTGGCGCTCGTACTTCATATTGTCGCGCAGATAGTCGAAGCCGAACTCGTTGTTCGTGCCGTAAGTGATGTCGGCGTGATAGGCCTCGCGTCGCTGGTGGTCCATCAGATTGGGTATGATCACGCCCACGGTCATGCCGAGGAAGCGGTAGATCTGCCCCATCCAGTCGGCGTCGCGGCGGGCGAGATAGTCGTTCACGGTGACGACGTGGACGCCCTTCCCTTCCAGCGCGTTGAGATAGACGGCGAGCGTGGCGACGAGCGTCTTGCCTTCGCCGGTCCGCATCTCGGCGATCTCGCCCCGGTGGAGGACGATGCCGCCGATCAGCTGCACGTCATAATGGCGCTGGCCGAGCGTCCGCCGGGCCGCCTCGCGCACGGTCGCGAAGGCCTCGGGGAGGACATCGTCCAGCGTGGCGCCCTGCTCCAGCCGGCCGCGCAGGATCGCGGTCTGGCCCTGCAGCTCCTCGTCGGTCATCGCCTCGATGCGCGATTCCAGCGCGTTCACCTGCTCGACGGTCTTGCGGAGCGAGCGGACGTAACGGTCGTTCGACGACCCGAAAATGGCTTTGGCAAATCCGCCAAACATAGCGATATCCTGATCTATAGATGTTCGCCGGCGCGAAGGCCGGACGGAATGAAAAACGGCTGAAAGCGCCGACCGGCCTCCGGTCAGCGGGAACGCGTCACTCGATCAGCCGATCCGCATAAAGCGGCGCCGAGGCGATCGGCGGAGCATCGGCGAGCGGCGCGACCTCGGTCGTCAGCACAATGCCGGTTGGTATCTGCGAAGACGCCGGGGCGACGACCGCCTCGGCCACCTGGGCGACGACCTGAACCGCGGCCGTGGCTTCCGCCGCAGTCGGCTGCGTTTCTTCGCCGCGCACGCCATTGAGACCGCCGGTAAAGGCGCTCAGCATGGCGAACAGGGTCAGCAGCCATTCCATCGCCCGCCGACATAGTGAGCCCGACCTTGCGCGTCCATGACTGAATTGCCTGCAAAATCGGGCGATGCGTCCGAACCGGCACGGCGGCGTTGTCGCTTCATGTCCAATAGTTACACCGGCGGCTGCGCCTGCGGCGCCGTCCGCTATATTCTCGCCAGCCCGCCCTTCGACGCCGGCTGGTGCCATTGCCGGACCTGTCAGTTGGTCTCCGGCGCCCCGGCCATGGCCTTTGCCAGCGTGCCCAAGGGAGACTTCGCCGTCACCGCCGGCGCGGCTCGGGTCAGGCGCTTCGCGTCAAGCGCCTTCGGCCACCGGCAGCATTGCGCCGATTGCGGATCGCCGTTGACGATCGAGGTCGATTTCCAGCCGGAGACGATCGATTTCGCGATTGCGACGCTCGACGATCCGGGCGCGGTCGCGCCCGGCTTCCACATCTTCCGCGCGAGCAGGATCGCCTGGTTCGAGACCGCCGACGACCTGCCCCGCCACGACCGCTTCAGGCCGGACACACGCGGCCTCGAGGGGGACGAGCCCGCGGTTTAGCCTGCCGCGGTCACACCCGGTGCGCCGAGCGCGCCTTCGAGCCAGCCCTGAATCCGGCTCTTCGGCTCGGCGCCGACCTTGGTCGCGGCCGGGGCGCCGTCCTTGAAAAGGATCATCGTCGGGATGCCGCGCACGCCATAGCGCGCAGGCGCGTCCGGATTCTCGTCGATGTTGAGCTTGGCGATGGTGACGCGATCGCCGAGCTCGTCGCTCAGCTCCTCGAGCGCCGGCGCGATCATCCGGCAGGGCCCGCACCATTCCGCCCAGAAATCCACAAGCACCGGCTGGGAGGCGCCGAGCACTTCCTCCTGGAACGAGGCGTCGGTTACTTTCTTGGTCGCCATGTCGGTCTCCGTCTCAGTTTCGGCACATGTAGGGTGGGCCTGCGTCCGGCTCAACCGCCAGCCGGCGCGTGCAGGTCCAGCAGGGCGTCGGGCAGCGCATGGAGGGTTGGCCCCGCGGTGTAGATCAGGGCCGCCTCGACGGGACGATCGGGAAAGATCGTCCGCAGCGCCGCGCGATAGGCCGCCATCTGCCGCAGATGCGCCGAGGGGATCGAGTCGGCGTCGAGCGGAACCCGCCGTCCAGTCTTGAAGTCGGCGACCAGCACCCGTTCGTCACGGACCAGCAAGCGGTCGACGGTACCCGCGACGACGATGCCGTCTCCGACCACCGCGGCGAGCGGGACCTCGGCCAGGGCGTCGCTGTCGAACAGCAAGGCGAAGTCGCGATGCTCGATGATCCGGCAGGCGTCCTCGACCAGCGCCGCGCGCAGCGCCGGATCCGCGACGCCGGCCGAACGCTCGAGCCAGTTATGAGCGAGGCTGCGGCGCCGCTCCGCCGCCACCGCCGGCAGCCGCTCGAACAATTGGTGCAGCAGGCGACCGCGTTCCGCCGCCGCCCGCTTTGGGGGGCCGGCGGGCGGCTGGGCAAGATCGTCCTCGCCGATCGCCGACGGCGCCAGCGGCCGCGGCGGCCGCGCCTCGACCGGTGCCGGGCGATGGAGCCAGCCCGGCAACGCCGCCGCCTGTTCCGGCGCGCGCGGCGCCGGTCTGCCGCCCATCTCGACCGCGCCGAACCGCAATTCCCGCCCCCACAGTGGAGAGGGGGTCCAGGTCGCCCCGAGCGCGCTCAGCGCGCGCTCGCCGGCGCTGTACCAGCTTTGCTCGGCCGGACCGTTGCGATCGCGCGGACCGAGCGCACCACCCAGATAGAGTCGCTCCTCCGCCCGCGTCATCGCCACATAGAGCAGCCGCCAATGTTCCTCGCGGTCGAGCTGGTCCTGGCGCGCGACCTGCGCCGCGATCGGGTCGGCCAGCTCCTCCTTGCGCGGCCGGAAGATTGGCACCGTCGGACCATCCTCGCCAAGCGGGAGATCGCAGGTCCGGCCACCCGGCCGGAGCCGGTCCGGATTGGCGCAGGCGTCGGCCAGGATCACCACCGGCGCCTGCAGGCCCTTCGAGCCGTGCACCGTCATCACCCGCACCGCATCCTGCGGTCCGGACGGATCGCGCACGATCTCGACGTCGCCGCGCGCGAACCAGTCGAGAAAGGACTGGAGCGACGGGCTGCCGCGCATCTCGAACTCGAGCGCGGCCGACAGCAATTCCTCGATCGGGTCGCGTGCCTCATTGCCCAGCCGCTCGAGCAATTTGCGCCGGCCATCCAGCGCGCCCGAGAGCAGGGTCTCGAAGAAGACGTGGGGAGTCGCGAAGTCGGCCATGGCGAGGATCGCTTGCAGTCCCGCGAGCGTCTCGGGCGGCGCCTCCGCACCGCGCCGCAGATGCGGCCAGAGATGGTCGTTCCGCCCCGCCGCCGCGCGATGGAGGTCGTCCTGCGACCAGCCGAAAAGGGGCGAAACCAACAAGGCGGCGAGGTTAAGGTCGTCGAGCGGCTGGACCGCGAAGCGGGCTGCCGCGAGCAGGTCCTGGACCGCAAGCGGCGCCGACAGCTGGAGCCGGTCGACGCCCGCGACCGGCACCCCTTCCGCGTGGAGCCGGGCAACGAGCAGCGACGCAAGCGCGCCGCGACTCCGGACCAGGATCAGCACGTCCTCCGGACGCAAGGCGCGACCCTGGATCGCGAGCGGGAACGGCCGGTCGAGCCAGGAGCGCACCTGCCGGGCCAGCCGCGAGGCGTAGCGGCGCACGGCATCGCTCAGCCAGCCTTCCTCGCCCTCATCCTCTTCGTCGCTCGCTTCGTCGGTGAACGGCAGCCACAAAGTCACCGACCCCGTTTTGTCCGCATGATGGGCCTCGTGCGGGTTGGGCGGGCCTTCGAGCCCGAAAGCGGCATGGCCAAGCTCGGCAATCACCTGGTCGGCGAACGCCAGCACTTCCGGCGCCGAGCGGAAGCTGCGGTCCATGCTGAGATCGAGGAAGCTGCGCCCGATCGCCTTAGCTTCGCGGGCGAACCAGGCCCTGGCGACGCCGAATCGGCTCGGGTCGGTGCCCTGGAAGCCGAAGATCGCCTGCTTGAAGTCGCCGACCGTGAAGATCGTCCGCCGGCGCTCCGACGCGCCCTCGCCGGCGAAAAATTCCAAAGTGAGCGCGCGAACGATGTTCCATTGGCGCTCGTTCGTGTCCTGCGCCTCGTCGACCAGGATATGGTCGGTGCGCTGGTCGAGCTTGTAGCGAACCCAGTCCCCCATGCCTGGCGTCATCAGAAGCCGTTCGGCCCAGCTGATGAGGTCGTCGAAATCGGCGACGCCGGTCACTCGCTTGGCATCGGCATAAGCGGCGGCGAAGACCTGGCCGGCACGCAAAGCGGCGGCCAGCGCCCTGATCATTTCCGCTTGGGCGCGCATTCGCAGCAAGCGGGTGCAGCAGTCGATCAGCCGGCCGGCAAAGGACTCATAATCGGGCGCCGCGCGCAGCAATCCGGCCGATGCCTTGCGCGGCGTTCCCGATTTGGTGAGGACGGTCAGGGCCAACTCCGCCAGCGAGGCGGCGCGTTCGTCGGGACCGCGCCCCAGCCAGGCCGTGATCTGGTCGCAAATGGCCAGCCCGGACGGCGCGCCCCAGGCCCGGCTGCCCTCGGCGACCGCGCGGACCGCGGCGACGTCGAACAGCGCGTCGGCACAGTGCGATGCGATCATGGCGTCGATGTCGCCCAGAGGCAGGCCGAAGGCGTGGCGCAGCCGCGCCTCGATCCCCTGCCTCGGACCGAGCGCCGCCATCGCCTCGGGCGCACGCGCCGCCTCCCTCAGGAAGCCCTCGGCGCCCGCCTCGCCGAGCCGCAGGCTGAGCGCCTGGATGTCGCGCAGCAGGCCGAGATCGCCCGTCTCTTCGGCGCGGACGAGCAGCTCGGCCAGGGTCGAGCGGACCAGCTGCTGCTGCTCGCGTCCCTCGAGCGGTCGGAAGCCGGGAGTCAGCCCCGCCTCCGCGGGGAAGGCCGCGAGCAGGCCCTGCGCGAAGGCGTGGATGGTCAGGATCCGAAGGCCGCCGCCGGGCGCCTCGATCACCTGCGCGAACAGGCGCCGGGCCTCCGCCCGCTTCTCCGGACCATGTTCCTCGTCGAGCGCCCTCAGTTCCTTGGCCAGGTCCGAATCCGCCAGGCGCACCCAGCGGGCGAGGCGCGCATGCAGGCGCTCGGCCATTTCGGCTGCGCCCGCCTTGGTGAAGGTCAGGCACAGGATCGCCGAGGGGTCGACGCCATCAAGCAGCAGCCGCAGCACGCGCGCGGTGAGGACGTGCGTCTTGCCGGTCCCCGCCGACGCCGACAGCGCCGCGTGGACACGCGGATGCGAGGCGCGCAGCTGGTCGCCTTCGAGCGTCTGCAGGGGACGTAGTCGGTTCAAGCGACCGGTTTGGCGATCCGGCCGGCCCCACGCAAGCCGGCCCAAGCGTTCATTCGCGCGTTGCCGGGGCGGCGGCGAAGAGCGGCAGCCGCTCCGCCGCGAGCGCGCCTTCGATCTCGAGCAGTTTGAGCTTGGTCGCGGCGCCGCCCGGTGCGGAAAAGCCGCCGGTCCGGCCGTCGGCCGCCGTGATGCGGTGGCACGGCACGATGATCGGCCAGGGATTGCGGCCGAGCGCCTGCCCGACGGCCTGCGCCGCCTGGGGCTCGCCCAGCTCGGCCGCCAGCCCGCCATAGGTTCGGGTCTCGCCGAACGGGATCGCCCGCGCCGCCTCGTAGACCGATCGCTCGAACGCCTGCACGCCCTCGAAATCGAGCTTCACCTCGCAATAATCCACCGCTTCGCCGCCGAGATGGGCGAGGATCCGAACGATCGCGAAGCGGGCTTCGCCCGCATCGGCCGGCGCCAGGGTCGGAAACCGCCGCGCCAGCCGCGCCAATCCCCGCTCGCGGTCGGATTCGGGAAGCTGGACGCCGCAGATCCCTTGCGCGGTCCACGCGATTCCACAGGCGCCGATGGGCGTATCGAACAGGGCGAATCCGCTGGTTTCCATGCGCTTCAACCTAGTCATTTTTGCCGCTTTCGTCTCGACTTGGTCGCAGTTTTTGTAACTTTGGTCGCAACCGTCTCTCCTTGACAGCACCACCCCGTCATTTACTCTGCGTAACGTCCTGCGAGGGTCCGACCATTTGGCTGCCTAGGTCGGGGGCCACCTCACCGGATATGGGGAGAGTATAGATGAAGCCCACCCGTAAACTCAGCCGGCGTTCCTTTCTCGGGCGCGTCGCCGGCGGCGCCATCGTCGGCGGCGCCGCACTGACGGTCCTCGGCGAAAGCGCCGAAGCCCTCCAGGTCACCGATTCCGACAGTGGACCCAATTCCGATCCGCCGGGCCGCGGCCGTGGTCGCCGCAGCGGCATCACCGACAGCGACAG
>JAYRLF010000577.1:0-1763 GCA_041905385.1 Allosphingosinicella sp. | reverse complement strand
AAACGCGCCCCGGAAGCCGGAGCGCGTTTTCCATTTCCGCCGCAGTTCGGGGCCGCCGAGGCGGCCCCTTATCGCGTCAGGCCTGATCCGGCCGGGGTTCGTCGACGCCCGGGATCGGCGGCTCGATGTCGTGGATCTCAGGCTCGTGCACCTCGATGATGCCGCGGCCGAGATGGCTGTTCCCGCGCGAGTAGCCAAAATAGACGAGGAAGCCGACCACGCTCCAGATCGGCAGCACCAGCATCGCCGCCATCGGCAGGTTGAGGAACAGGAACAGGCAGCCGGCGATCGTCAGTGGCCCGACCAGCCACAGGGCCGGCACCCGGAACTTGCGCTCACGGTTCGGCTCGGCCTTGCGCAGCATCATCACCGCGATCGCGACCATGAAGAAGGCGTAGAGCGTGCCCGCATTGGCGATGTCGGCCAATTGCCCGACCGGCAGGAAGGCGGCCGCGACCGCGACCAGCGCGCCGGTCATCGCCGTCACGATATAGGGCGTCTTCCACTTCGGATGGACGGTCGACAGCTTCTCAGGGAGCAGGCCGTCGCGCGACATCACGAAGAAGATACGGGTCTGGCCGAACAGCAGGATCAGGATGACCGACGGCAGCGCCAGGAAGGCGGCGATGCCGAGCGCATTGCCGACCGAGCTGTAGCCGACCTGACGCAACACGTGGGCGAGCGCCTCGTTCGAGCAGACCAGCATGTCGCGATATTCGGGCAACGCGCACTGGCGGGCGAGTTCTTCCGATCCGGTCGGCCACGGCACGCCGTTCGGACCCATGATCGGCTGGCCGCCGATCGTGCCGACCGCGCCGGCGGCGACGAGGATGTAGAAGATCGTGCAGATGCCGAGCGACCCGATCAGGCCGATCGGCACGTTGCGCTGCGGGTTCTTGGTCTCCTCGGCCGCGGTCGAGACCGCGTCGAAGCCGACATAAGCGAAGAAGATCGTCGCCGCGGCGCCGACCGCGCCGACGCCGGTGCCGAAGCCGCCGAACAAGCCGGCCGGCAGGAACGGGTTGAACCGGGCGGCGTCGGCGCTCGGCAAGGTCAGGAAGATGAAGGCGGTAAGCGCCGTGATCTTGATCGCGACCAGCGCCGCGTTGACGCGGGCGCTCTCGGTCGTGCCGATCATCAGCAGCCAGGTGACGAGCAGGGCAATCACCAGGGCGGGCAGGTTGATCAGGCCGCCGGGCGCGCCGCCGAGAACGAGCGGGCCGGCGCGGAGCCAGTCGGGCAGGGATATTCCTGCGAATTCCTGCAAGATCGTGCCGGTGAAATAGCCCGACCAGCCGACCGAGACGGCGCTCGCCGCGATCGCATATTCGAGCACCAGCGCCCATCCGACGGTCCAGGCGAGGAACTCGCCCATCACCGCATAGGTATAGGTGTAGGCAGAGCCTGCGACGGGGACCATCGCGGCGATCTCGGCATAGCAGAGCGCGGCGACCACGCAGACCGCGCCGGCAATGATGAAGGCGAGCATCAGGCCGGGGCCGGCCTTCTGCGCGCCGGCGGCGGTCAGCACGAAGATGCCGGTGCCGATGATGCAGCCGATGCCGAACAGGGTCAGCTGGAACGCGCCCAATGAGCGGTGCAGCGATTTCTTTTCGGCGGTGGCGAGAATCGCGTCGAGAGGCTTAACGCGCCCAAAAATCATATCCGTTCCCCTGAACCTGCGGCACCCCTGCCGCGTCCTTTATCTTTGGCGCGGAGCCTAGTCGCTAAATCGACGGCGACAAGACTCATTCGGTTGAACG
>JAYRLF010000150.1:0-9227 GCA_041905385.1 Allosphingosinicella sp. | reverse complement strand
CCCCCGGCCTGGTGCCTTTGGGGGGCCCGCGGCCGCGCCCCCCCCACCGCTGGTGGCTTCGAAGGGTGGCGCCCCACCATCGCCATCGCCGCCTGCCTCGCTCTTGTCCTGGTCGGCAGCTTCTTCCTGCTCCGCGACAATGCCCTGCTTTATGAGACCGGCATCGGCGAACGCCGCATCGTCCGGCTCGAGGACGGGTCGCGCCTGTCGCTCGATGCCGCGACCCGGGTCGAGGTCGCCTATGACGGCGGCAGGCGCTCGCTCCGGCTGCTCTCCGGCCGGGCCAAGTTCGATGTCGCGCGCGATCCGCTGCGGCCCTTCTCGGTCGCGGCCGCCGATCGCCTCGTGGTCGCAACCGGCACCTCATTCAGCGTCGAGCTGGTGCGCGATTCGATGCGGGTCATCCTCTATGAGGGCCATGTCGCGGTGATGCAGCAGCCGTCGGACGGCAGCCCGCCGCGCCCCTTGCGCAGCCGATCCGGCGCCGCCGATGCCGGCCAGGAACTGCGGCCGGGCCGCGAGCTGATCGCCGCGCTCGATCGGCCGCTTGCCGCGATCGTCGCCGCCGAGCCGGCCCGCTCGCTGACCTGGGAAAATGGCGTGCTCTCGTTCAGCGACGAGCCGCTCGCCCGCGCCGCAGAACGGGTCAATCGCTATGCTGCGGTCCAGGTCCGCGCCGGCGATCCCGCGACCGCGAACCTGCTCGTCAGCGGCCTGTTCAACGCCGGCGATACCGAAGGCTTCGTCGACGGCGTCACTGCCTTGTTCCCGGTCGACGCGCGCCGCGACGGCGACACGATCCTTCTCACCGCCCGCCGGCCGGCGCGCTGAATTTCGCGGATCGCGGCCTCGTGCGTCCTATCTTCCGGACCGCCTGCAGCAGAAGGGCGGCCGGGAGGGGACATATGCCGCGATCGACCATCAGCCGCCGCCTGCTCGCCACTGCATCAGCCGCCGCCGCGCTCGGCGCCTTTTGCGCGCCGATGCCGGCCATCGCCATGCAGCGGAGCTTCGATTTCAACATTCCGGCCCAGGACCTCGGCCCGGCCCTTCGCGCGCTCGCCCGCGCTTCCGGCGAGCAGGTGATCTTCGAGGGCGCCGCGGTGCGGGGGCGGCGCAGCAGCCCGGTTTCAGGATCGCTGACCGCCGACGCGGCGCTGCAGGCGATGCTCCAGGGCACCGGGCTTGCAGGGAGCCGAAGCCGGCGCGGCATATTGGTCGTGGCGGCCGGCGCGCAGACATCGGGGGATTCCGCTACGTCGGGGGAAGGCATGGCCGGAGGCGCCGCGGCCGATAGCGGGAGCGCTGATCAAGAAATTGTCGTGGTCGGGACGAACATTCGTGGCGTGTACCCCTCGTCTTCTCCGGTGGAAATTTATTCGGCGCGGGACATTGAGCGCACCGGAGCGACGACGACGGAGCAGTTCATCCGCAAGCTGCCCCAAAATCTTGGATCACGTACCGCGATTGCCTCGGGGTCCGTTGGCACCGGCGCCTTCGCAAACACAGAAGGCACTTCAGGGATCAATCTGCGCGGGCTTGGAGGGGGCGCAAGCCTGGTTCTCATGAACGGCAGACGGCTTGGTCGGTCAGATTTTGGCCGCACCGCGGACATTTCCCTGATTCCAGCAAGTGCGATCGATCGGGTTGAAGTTCTGACGGACGGTGCCTCGGCGATCTACGGTTCAGACGCTGTCAGCGGCGTGGTCAATTTCGTTCTCCGCGACGACTTCGATGGCGCGGAAACGCGGCTTGCGTTCGGGGGCGTGACCAGCGGGGGATTGCGCCAAGGCGAATTCACCCAAACATTCGGGCGTTCGTGGGCCTCGGGCCATGCGCTAATATCCTATTCGGCCTTTTTCGCATCAGCGCTTGAGGTGGCCGATCGTTCGTTCGCGGCGGCAGCCGACCGCGGCTATCTGACGCCCGTCGAGGAGCGCCACAATGTGCTCGCCGCGTTCTCACAAGACTTGAGCGACCGCCTTACAATCAGCGGCGATCTCGCGCTGGCG
This sequence comes from Allosphingosinicella sp., assembly GCA_041905385.1. Classification (GTDB taxonomy): domain Bacteria; phylum Pseudomonadota; class Alphaproteobacteria; order Sphingomonadales; family Sphingomonadaceae; genus Allosphingosinicella. Next base: position 7,215 of record JAYRLF010000150.1, on the reverse strand, counting down.
AGGAGGAACACGGAACGCGTTTCTACATTCGTGAACAATCCGAATACTGCCAATTGGGTCTTGTCCACACACCGCGCGGAAACCGATCAGGCTTTTGCGGATCTATCTATCGAGTATCAAATCGCAGAAGCGCAAAGAGCATCGCTGACAGCGAGCTACTCAGTGGCGAGAGTTTCCGAAGACGACGTGTCCACGTTTTATCGACGCATTCCTCCTCAGGACAATGCGTCGTATCAGCGCACGAAGCGGAACTCTATTTTCGATCTAACAGCGATGTTTGACGGAAGGTTGTTTTCAGTGCCTGGAGGCGAAATACGATATTCGCTTGGATTCGGCTTCATGCAAGAGGATTATTCTGGCGCCACAATTCTGATTGTGAACCCTACCAACGGGAGGACTCTCGGCCGCACGACGACCTACGCCTTTGGAGAACTCTTCATTCCATTGATTGGGGTCGACCAAAACGTTCCTCTGGTTAATCGATTGGAGCTGAACTTAGCGGCGCGGTACACGCGCATCGATGACGACTCCAGCCCCGCACTGCAACAAGACTTTGGCGATGCAGTCGACCCCAAAATTGGCTTGCTATGGGCGCCCTTCGATTTCCTAAACCTCCGCGCAACGTATGGGACCTCGTTCCGTGCGCCGTCGCTGATTGAGCTCGATACGACGAACGCCCAGAACATTTTGAGCGGGACCCGGCGCATACCGTTCCCAAACGGGCCCCTGGCTGCAACGATCGTCATAGATGGGATTGCAGCTCCTGATTTGGAACCGGAAAGGGCAGAAAGTTTCACCATCGGATTTGATTTCCGCCCCAGATCACTCGGCAATCTGCGGATCAGCGGAACCTACTACAACATCTCCTACACGGATAGAATCGGCAGACCACCGACTGGCGGTACTGCTTTCGTTCAAACGCCGGAGTTGTTCCCAATCGTTATTTATCGCCCGCCATCTGTTGAGTTCATCGAAAACATACTGAGAACCACGAGAAATGTGCTGAACACCACGGGTGTCAATCTTTCCGACCCGCGTGCCGCAGCCGTTGCGCTGTTCAATCACCCGAACGCTTGGATACAGGATTTCAGGGCCCGAAACCTCGCGATCTCAGAGCAAGACGGTTTCGATTTTTCGTTCAGCAACAGCCATCGCACGAGCTGGGGGCAGGTACGGTACGGTGGTAGCGCCACGCTCATCCTGTCGTACCGGCAACAGTCTTCATCGGACTCCGCCGTCGTTTCGATGGTCGACCGGCTCTTGCAGCCCGTCGATTTGCGCGGCCGCGCATATGTCGGGCTCACCCGAGGCGGTTTCGAAGGCACTTTAAGTGTCAATTATGTCGACGACTACGCCAACGACCTTGGTGTCGGCGGCGCCGAAATCGAAAGTTGGACAACCGCCGATCTAAATCTGTCTTACGACTTTGGCCGGACCCGGGGCCCCCTCCGCGGCGTTCGCCTGTCGTTGAGCGTGCAGAACCTCTTCGATAGCGATCCGCCGCGCGTAAGCAACAACCCCGCCAACGTAGAGGGTCTCATCGATCCCATCGGTTTCGATCCCGCCAATGCAGATCCTTTGGGTCGGGTTATCGTATTCGGACTTACCAAATCTTGGTGAGCACTCGAGAAAATTGTCGTGCAGCACCGCTGGAGGCCTTTCCAAGTGCCGAACCCGGAAGCTGCGACGAGCACCTGATACCAGGAAGCCTCAATGTGGAAAAAGTTGCGACGTCTTCTCCGCGGGTTGGCGCTAATGGCGGGCGCCATAACACCCCACGCCGCTCTCGCGCAGGATAGCGCATCCGCCATCACCACCCGCGATCTCGCTACGCTGCGCGATATCGGGGGGCTGAGCGTCTCGCCTAACGGGAGATGGGCGGCTGTCGCAGTCACTCGCGCAGACCCGAGCCGCAACCAATACGACAGTGCATGGTATGCCGTCAACATTGCGACGCGGCAGCAATATCGCGTGGCTGACGCCGGAGAGCTTGTACCTGCCAGGTCACGCAATACTATTTTTGAATACAAGCCGCCGCAAACGGCGATTTGGTCACCTGACAGCGCCTGGATCATTTATTTGCGGACCGACAATGGGCGCACCCAGATCTGGCGCGCTCGGCGGAATGGAGGTCGCGCTCGGCAGCTTACCCACAATATCGGTGACGTGCGTGCTTTGGCATACGCCCGCGATGCCGACAAAATCCTGTTTCAGACAGAACCCAGTCAAGTCCAGATGGCCATGGCTTTGGCGGAAGAAGGGCGAACCGGCTTTCGGTATGACGATCGCTTCACGCCGCTGTCCAGTCTGCGTCCTTCCATCCCGGATGATATAAACTACGAGCGGCCCTTCGAACTTCAAACCGCAGGCCAGATCGCCGCCCAGCAGGTCTGGGCCTATGACGTGTCCAGTGGTCGGGAGCGACTGGCGACGGAGGCGGAGCGGGAAGAATTTACGGCTCTCACAACTCCGCCCTATCCAAGACGGCCTTACAGCGGGGACAGCGCAGTGTCGCCGCAGGGCGGCGTGGCGTGGACCGAAGCGCGAGACCCCCAGCGCCAGGGCATTTTTCCACCGATGACAGTTGTCGCACAGCTTCCAGGAGCACCCGGTCCGATAGTTTGCACCGCCGCTACATGTACTGCCGATCGCTTGGACGGCCTTTGGTGGCGCAATGATCGAGAACTCTTATTCGTTCGCCTGGAAGGCCCTCGATTGCAGGACCGACGTCTGTATGCTTGGCGCCCCGGCAGTGAGGAGCCGCCTCGTCTCATTCTCCATGCATCAGATCGTTTTGGGAGGACTGATGGCTGCGCCGTCGCCAATGACCAGCTGCTTTGCTTTTATGAGCAGCCCAGCAGGCCGCGCCGCCTCGTCACGATCGATCTCGAAAGCGGCGCGCTTGAAACACTCTTCGAGCCAAATCCGGACTTCGCGCGATTCGATCTTGGTCAACCGCCTCAACGTCTCGTTATTCGAGCCACTTCGGGTGTGGAAACATACGGGTATTTGGCGCTGCCACCGAGTCACCGAGAAGGCGAACGCCTGCCGCTCGTGATCGTGACGTATCGCTGTGACGGCTTCCTGCGCGGCGGAGTGGGCGACGAATATCCAGTGTTTCCGTTAGCCGTCCAAGGTTTTGCCGTGCTGTGTTTCGACCTGCCGCAAGATCATGATCAAATGGCGCGACTGGATGCGGCTTCGCATGTTTATTGGGAGCGTGGGCCCGGAGCGCCAATGCGGCACCGCATAGAGGATGCGCTCGAAGCGGCGGTCGCCCAGCTCGACAGAATGGGCGTGATCGACCCGGACCGTGTTGGAGTCACGGGCCTGAGCTACGGCACAGAAATCGTAGGCTTCGCCCTGCCGCATATGCCACGCCTCGCGGTCGCCATCTCCGCTGGAGGCCCAGGGCCAGGTCCAAGTCTATATCCCTTCATAGGGAGATTCCAGCGGCGAGTATGGCAGGCGTATGGCCTCGGCTCGCCGGCTAGGACGCCTGAGCGCTGGCGCGAACTTTCATTCAGCCCTTTTGTGGAATTCGTCCGGGCACCACTATTAATCAACGTCGCTGATCGCGAGTTTCTCGCCGCATTGGATGCGGTAACCGCCCTTGAAGACGCCGGCCGAGCGGTGGAGATGTTCGTCTTCCCGGAGGAGTATCACGTCAAATGGCAGCCGGCACATCGCCTGGCAATCTACAACCGCAACATCGATTGGTTGAACTACTGGCTGCGCGGCGCGGAGAGTAACCTCTCGGAAGCGCCGGAACAGTATGTCCGCTGGCGGGCAATGCGGGAGAATCAGTGCCGGCTATTCGGACCGGGCGGGACTCAACGGCATGTTCGGCCTCTGGGTGGTGCGCATCTCCCCGTCGAAGAGCTGATCCCTTGGTATTGTCGCCCGGAGCCATAGGCAGAAGAATGAACTCAGCCCGCATCGCTCCCGACGGCTTCCCTCGCCCAAAAGGAGGGCGGAACCAACATCTCTCTGTCCGCCACTCCGGCTCACCGGCAAACCTAGCTCGACTTTTCGACACGATCCAGCCAAGAACCGATCGGGACCATTCGGGGGAGGGACTTCTTGGCCGCGCATGTCGCCACGGTGGCGTTTCTGGGGCTCGAGGCGCGCGCGGTCGAGGTGCAGGTGCATATCGCCAGCGGCCTGCCCAAGTTCCTGGTGGTCGGGCTGCCGGACAAGGCGGTCGGCGAGAGCCGGGAGCGGGTCCATGCGGCGCTGGCGGCGATCGGGCTGGCGCTGCCGGCGGCGCGGATCACGGTCAATCTGTCGCCGGCCGACCTGCCCAAGGAGGGGTCGCATTACGACCTGCCGATCGCGCTCGCCCTGCTCGCGGCGATGGGCGCGGTCGATCGCGAGCAGCTCGCTTCCTATGTCGCGGTCGGAGAGCTCAGCCTGGACGGCCGGATCGCGCCGTCGCCCGGCGTGCTGCTCGCCGCGCTCCATGCCTCGTCGCGCGGTCTAGGGCTGATCTGCCCGGCCGCACAGGGGTCCGAGGCGGCCTGGGCGGGGAATGTCGAGCTGGTTGCGGCGCCGGACCTGATCGCCCTGATCAACCATCTGCGCGGCACTTCGGTGCTGCCGACGCCGCGGCCCGGCCGCGCCGAGGCGGCGGCCGGCGGCCCGGACCTGGCCCAGGTGAAGGGGCAGGAGACGGCCAAGCGCGCGCTCGAGATCGCGGCGGCCGGCGGCCACAATCTGCTGATGAGCGGACCGCCCGGCGCCGGCAAGTCGCTGCTCGCCGCCTGCCTGCCGGGCATCTTGCCCGAGCTCGAGGCCGCCGAGGCGCTGGAAGTGTCGATGATCGCCTCGGTCGCGGGCGAGCTCAAGAACGGGACCCTGGTGCGGTCGCGGCCGTTCCGCGCGCCGCATCACAGCGCGTCGATGGCGGCGCTGGTCGGCGGCGGCCTCAAGGTGCGGCCGGGCGAGGTCAGCCTGGCCCATCTCGGCGTCCTGTTCCTCGACGAGTTGCCCGAATTCCAGCGGGGCGTGCTGGATTCGCTGCGCCAGCCGCTCGAGGCGGGCGTCGTCCAGGTCGCCCGCGCCAATGCCCATGTCACCTTCCCGGCGCGGGTGCAGCTGGTCGCGGCGATGAACCCCTGCCGCTGCGGCCATCTCGGCGACGCCCTGCTGGCCTGCTCGCGGGCGCCGCGCTGCGCGGCCGATTATCAGGCGAAGATCTCGGGGCCGCTGCTCGACCGGATCGACATCCACGTCGAGGTGCCGGCGGTCGCAGCGAGCGACCTCACTTTGCCGCCGCCGGCCGAAGGCTCGGCCGAGGTGGCGCGGCGGGTGGCGGCGGCGCGGGCGGCGCAAGGTGCGCGCTATCAAGGCGAGACGGCGCGCACCAATGCGGAAGCGGACGGCAAGCTGCTCGAAAAGGCCGCGACCCCGGATGCGCCGGGCCAGGCGCTGCTCGCCCAGGCGGCCGAGGCGATGCGGCTGTCGGCGCGCGGCTATCACCGGGTGATGCGGGTGGCGCGGACCATCGCCGACCTTGCCGGCAGCGACGCGGTCGGCCGGGTTCATGTCGCCGAAGCACTGAGCTATCGGCGGCAGGCGCCGCGAAACTGACGCGCGGAAACGAACTTGGACGAACTGACGCTCCGCCCCTTTGCCGAAGGCGATCTTCCGGCCCTTCACCGGATCCGCGCAGCTGCCTTCGCGACCATCTTCCGGGGCTTTCGCGAAGCGGTCGGCGCGGAGATCGCGGCCGTTGCGCTGGCCGACGCGGAGGCGGCGCAGGCGCGCCATCTCGACGCGTTGAGCGCCAGCGCGGAGCAGCAGCTGCTGGTCGTCGAGCGGGCTGGGGAGATCGTCGGCTTCGTTGCCTTCAGTGTAGATCCGGCGAAGCGCACCGCGGAGCTCGGCCTCAATGCGGTCGCGCCGGAACATGCCGGGCGCGGCATCGGCACCTGGATGTACCGCGAGGTGCTGGACCGCATGCGGGCGCTCGGCGCCGCGACGGTCGAGGTCGGGACCGGCGGCGATGCGGCCCACGCGCCGGCGCGCCGGGCCTATGAGAAAGCCGGATTCAGCGCGGCCATTCCTGGCGTGCATCTCTATCGCAAGCTGTGACGCGAGGGTGCGTCGACGACGTGCGATCGATCGGCGCCGCTTCCTCACGAGCGCGGCCGGGCGAGGGCAGAATTGAGAGCGGGCCCGCGCTTGTGTGGATCGTTTGACTCGCGCTTCGGCGCGGTGCAGCCTCCAGCCCACGCCGCGAGAGCCGGCGCGCGTATCGCGTTCCTTTTGAGGGGAGGGGAGATGACGATGCGCGGCCACGATCATGACCATGAAACGAGCGGAACCGACGCAAGCCTGCTGTCGCGGCGCCAGTTCGCGCAGGGCGCGCTCGCCTCGGCCGGGTTGCTGGTGGGGGCCCCCGCGCTGGCGCTGCAGGAACCGCAGCCGCGTCTCGGCTCGACGGCGGAATCGCCGATCGGGCCGTTCTATCCGCTCAATCCGCTGGCCGAGAACGACGCCGACCTGACCCGGCTTGCCGGCCATGCCAATCGGGCGCAGGGCACGGTGATCGAGCTGACCGGCCGCGTGCTCGACCTGCGCGGAAACCCGATCGCCGGAGCGCGGCTGGAATTGTGGCAGGCGAATGCGGCCGGGCGCTATATGCACGAGAGCGATCCCGCCACCGCCCCGCTCGACCCGGATTTCCAGGGCTTCGCGGCGCTCGCGACCGGCGCCGACGGCGCTTACCGGATCGTCACGGTCAAGCCGGGCGGCTACGACAGCCCGATCGGACACCGGCCGCCGCATCTTCATTTCGACCTGCGTGGGCGAACACACCGATCGATCGCCCAGATGTATTTTCCCGAGGATGCGGAGGGCAATGCCAGGGACCTTCTCTACCGCGCGCTGGGCGCCGAGGCCGGCACCTCGATCGCGGCGCGCGATCCGGCCGACTCGAGCAAATATCGCTGGGACATCGTGCTGATGGGGTGAGCGGCGGGGCCAACCTGCAAAGGTTCTCGGCCAAATGCATCCGGCCGGCCGATTGCGATCCAGCGGGCGTAGCGAAAAGGAATCTGTCGCCCCACATACTCCCGACACGGAGTCGCCGGGCGCGGCGTTCGGGCCTATGGGCGGATTCGTGAAGGAGACAGCGGATGACAGACTCGCCGACCACCGATCTCACGACTTTCGATCTCACGCCGCCGACCGAGGAGCAGCGCCAGGAGC
>JAYRLF010000149.1:0-9233 GCA_041905385.1 Allosphingosinicella sp. | reverse complement strand
AGACCGCCGCATCGCTGCCGCCTTCGGCATCGTCCTCGCAGGCGGCAAGCATGCCGGTGGCGAACACCGCCATCGTCGCCGCTGCGATGCCGCGCATCGTCTGCCGGCGCGAATAGCGCTGTTCGATCAGGGACGAGAGATGGACGTTGTCCGAGCCGTTGGTGTCGACATCGCCGTCCGTATAGCCGCCGCCGCGCACAAGATCGTTCATCACTGAGGCCCCCATTTCGCCGTTCGGGAATCGCCGGCCGGAGCGGCGCGGCGAGGTCGCTATGGCGGCGGCGCGTGACTCGTCGTTGATCGTTCCGCGTCAGTTCGGGGTCGGTGAAGCGACGGGCGGGTGACAGCGGCGCGCAAGGATTCAGCCTCTTTTAGCGCCGCCTGATGATAAGCTGGCGTGCTGGGAGGGATTCGGGTGAGCGGAGAGACCGGCAAGATCGATCCGATGCTTGCGCGCGCCGTGCGGCGCCGTACCGCGCCGTTCGGGCGGATCGGCGCCGCGCTGGGCTTCCGCTGGATCATGCCGATCGGGACGATTCCGCTGCCCTTTCACCCGATGCTGGCCTGGCTGCTGCTCTTCCTGGTCCCGGGCGCGATCCTCTATCGCATCGTCTCGATCACGATCGGGGCGGACGGCGGCATCGGCTGGCGCGCCATGCTGATCGCCGCGGCTGTGCTGGCCGTGCCGATGCTTATCCCGATCGTCAGCTGGCTCGCCATCGCATTCCGTCTGCCGCTCATCCAGGGGCTGCTGATCGCCGGCGCCACGATCCTGATCGGCGCCGATGCCGCCACCGGCGCCTTGGCCCCTTGGACCGCGGCAATCCCGGCGCTCTATGTCCTTTTGTTCGCCCTCCAGCGGATCGGCGGCCCGATCGCGTTGCGCCGACTCCAAAGCGCGAACGAGTCCGTCGAACCGCTCGCGCCGGGCAACCGTCTCGTCCTTTATGAGCAGGACCGTGTCTCGGCCGGCTATGGCAATTGGCTGGTCCGCAATTGCGCGGTTGCCCGGGTCGCGATCGAGCCCGATATGCGCGGACGCTCGACCAAGCTCTCGCCCTCGACCTACCATGCCTTGGCGCCGGGGGACCTCGAGCGGGTCGGCGAGCGGGTGCGCGATCTCCGACCCGACGGCTGGAGCGTCGGCGCCGGCCATATCGTCACGCCGGGCATCGACGATGCCGGCCCAGAGTGGCCGATCCGGGTTCGCACCGCCCGCCATCGCAGCTTCCTCTGGATGCTCGGCGGCCGCCGGACCGCGCTGCGCATCGACGATCGCGGCCGAATCCGACAGCTGGTCGGCGGTCAGGTCGCCCTGGTCGGCAACCTGCCTTTGTTCTTCTGCTTCTATTATGTCGCCATCTTCGGCGGGCAGAGCCAGTGGCTGTTCGGCTTCGTCCGCGGCAAGCCGGTGTCGGTTGGCAGCGACCGAGTCTACGATCTGCTCGGCCGCGCCTTCCAGTCACGCGATTGCGGACCGGACAGCTATGCCGATCCGGCGCCGCTGATGGCGGCACTGGATCGGATCGAGACCAGGCAGCGCCGCGAAACCCAAATCTTGCTCGACGCGCTGCTCGACCCACAAGCGCCAACCCCTCGCGGCGCCTGGGCGCTGCGCCGCCGCCCGCACCTGCTCACCGGCCATGGCGCCGCCCTCTGTGGGCGCCTCGCCTCCGCCAAGACGGCCAAGGATCAGGATATGGTCCACCTCGTCGCGAAGCTGATCGCGCTGCTTGGCGAGGAGGAGTTTCGCGGCCTTTCGAAGGAATTATGCGAGCTGCTCAATTCCAAGGAGCTCGCCTTTCGGCTCGTCGACAGCGACGATCCCGCGATCCGCGCACTGCCGCCGGAGGAATTGCAGAAACACGTCACCGGCGGCTTCAGCCTGATCCGCCATGTGCCCGAGCTCTACGAGCGGCTGTGGCAGCTCGGCGAGCCCGCACGGCGGCTGATCGTCGGCCTCGGCGAGCTCGGCCGCTGGCCGGAGCCGCTGAAGAAGGCGCTCGAGCGGCTCGATCAACTAGGCGAACGCGATCGGCACTAGACGCGGCAACTGACCGTGCCAATCGCAGCTATGAACCGCGCGCCAATCACCCCAAATCAGCTCGTCGCCGAGATTCCAGAAACAAAGCACCGCTCGCCTCTCGTGAACAAGCGCAATGCCGACACAGTGCTCGCCACCCACCGCAATGCCTTGGATCGCAATGTCGGCGCCGAGCAGGTCCGGAGCGCAACGATCGGACATGTCCCGAACCAGGATTGCGCCGCATTCGCCGAGATCGGCCGGCCCTTCGAGCGGCAGTGAGTCCAAAAGAACGCTTTCGCCGTAATTTGCCAATGAAATTCGTACCGGCCGAGCGTCACCGAATTCCACCCTGACGCGCAGCGGCTGCTCCCAATCCCACTCGCCTCCGCATTCGAGGAACTCGGCCCAGATGCGCTCGAGCTTCATCCCCGCCGGTATCGCGTCCTGAACGCCTCGGCGAACCGAGCAAGCCGCTGCCCAGCGATCGCCGAGCGCAGCTCTTCCATAAGTCGCTGGTAAAACCAGAGATTGTGCTCGGTCATCAGCATCGCGCCGAGGATCTCGCCCGAGCGCACCAGGTGATGGAGATAGGCCTTCGACCAGCCGGCCGTCGGCGAGTCCGGGTCGAGCGGCGTCTCGTCCTCGGCATATTTCGCGTTGCGGATGTTGATCGGCCCATCCCACGTGAAGGCTTGGCCGGTCCGACCGGAGCGGGTCGGCAGCACGCAATCGAACATGTCGATGCCGCGCTCGACCGCGCCGAGGATATCGTCCGGCTTGCCGACACCCATCAGATAGCGCGGCGCCTCCGCGGGCAATTGGTCCGGCGCGAAGTCGAGACAGCCGAACATGGCCTCCTGTCCCTCGCCGACCGCGAGCCCGCCGACCGCATAACCGTCGAACCCGATGTCGCGGAGCACATCGGCCGAGGTCCTGCGCAGCCGCTCATCGAGCCCGCCCTGCTGGATGCCGAACAACGCCGCCCCGGCGGCATGATCGCCACCCGCATCGAACGCCTCGCGCGATCGCCGCGCCCAACGCATCGAGCGTTCCATCGCCGCGGCCTGGGCTTCCGGCATGTCGGTCGTCTTCACCAGCTGGTCGAACGCCATCACGATGTCCGAACCGAGCAGCCGCTGGATCTCCATCGACCGTTCCGGCGACAGCATGTGCCGGCTGCCGTCGAGATGGCTGGCGAAAGAGACGCCCTCCTCGCTGACCTTGGTCAGCTCGGACAGGCTCATCACCTGATAGCCGCCGCTGTCGGTCAGGATCGGCCGATCCCAACCCATGAAGCGGTGCAGTCCGCCGAGCCGCGCCACCCGCTCCGCGCCCGGCCGCAGCATCAGATGATAGGTGTTGCCGAGGATGATGTCGGCGCCGGTCGCGCGCACCTCGGCCGGTTTCATCGCCTTCACCGTCGCCGCCGTGCCGACCGGCATGAAGGCCGGCGTCCGGATCACGCCGCGCCGCATCGCGATCGTGCCGGTGCGCGCCTTGCCGTAGGTCGCGGCGATCGAGAAGATGAAGCGTGGCCCAGTCATGCGCGCGCCTTAGAGCGTCAGGCAGCGAGCACAAGCTCCCAGGTCTCGCCCTGCTCAGGCTTGCCGAATTCGTCATGCACCTCGGTCGAGACGATCCGGAAACCCTTCGCCTCATAGATGCGGCGCGCGCTCGTCAGGACCGTATGGGTCCACAGCCGGATGCTGCGATAGCCGGCGTCGCGGCCGAAGCGCACGCATTCGTCGACCAGCGCCTCGCCGATCCCGAGTCCCCGCGCCCAGCGCTCGACATAGAGCAGGCGCAACTGACCGACATTGTCGCCGGCATCGACCATCAGCACCGATCCTGCCATCAGTCCGGCCCGTTCGGCGACCCAGCACTGCTCACGCCCCGGCTTGAAATTGCGCAGAAAGGCGGTCGTCACCTCGCACTGGAGCACCTCCATCTGGCGCCCCCAGCCATAGGCCGCGTCGTAGAGGATCGATTGCCTGGCCGCGATCATCGGCAGATCGCCGGTCCGGAACGTCCGGATCGACCAGGCCGCCTCGCCGCCGCTGAGCAGTCCCTGAACCGCGCCGAGCGCGGCGATCAGGGTCTCCTGTTCGCCGCCGCCGAGACCTTCGAGCCGCGCCGCGACCTCGGCCCGGGTGCGTCGGTCGAGCGCCTTGAAGGCCGCGCGTCCCGTCTCGGTCAGGCTGATCGGGCGCCGTCGCGCATCGGTGCCGCGTTCCCTGGAGATCCAGCCCTTGCCCTGGAAACGGCGCAGGATCCGGCTGACATAGCCGGCGTCCAGCCCGAGCACAGTCTGCAGCTCGCTCGCCAGCGGCGCGTCCCGATTGGCGATCTCATAAAGCAGCCGCGCCTCCGCGAGCGAGAGGTCGTCGATATAGTGGGTGTCGAGCGCGCCGACGAAACGGGTGTAGAAGCGATTGAAGGCACGCAGCGCTGAGACCGCCTGTTCCATAACGAACGAAATGCATCATTTAGTTGACTTTGTCAACTATTATTCGATCGCGACGAAGCGAGGATCGGAGCGCGATTCCGAAGCGTTGTTGCGGCCACGGATCATCACTATAGCGCGGAGGCCGACATGAGCATCTTCTCTACGATCAGCGAAATGGTTCTCGGTCGGGCGGCGACGCCACAGGCGCCTTCGGCCGGAGCGGGCGATGCGACTGCGACGCCCTGGTGGACTCAGTCGGCCGGCGGCGGCGACACCGCCCAGACGCTCGATCGCACCGACGTCGAAGCCGCGCTCGAATCGCGGGCCCAGGCGCATGGCGAGCGGCTCAACTGGCGCACCTCGATCGTCGACCTGATGAAGCTGCTCGGCATCGATTCGAGCCTCGATAATCGCAAGGAGCTTGCCCGCGAGCTCGGCTATACCGGTGACACGGGCGACAGCGCCGTGATGAACGTCTGGCTGCATCGCCAGGTGATGCGCGAGCTCGCCGCCAATGGCGGCCGCGTGCCGGCCGCGCTGACCGACTAAGCCGGAGCCCCTCTCAGCGAGGCAAGAGCAGGCTCCCATCGCCATAGGAATAGAAGCGGTAGCCGTGCGCGATCGCGTGCGCATAGGCGCGCTGCATCGGCTCGATTCCCATCAGCGCCGAGACCAGCATGAACAGGGTCGAGCGCGGCAGGTGGAAATTGGTGATCAGTCCGTCGATCGCGCGGAAACGATAGCCGGGCGTGATGAAGATCGCGGTGTCGCCTTCGAACGGCCTGATCCGGCCGTCTTCGCCGGCGGCGCTCTCGAGCAGGCGCAGCGAGGTCGTGCCGACGGCGATCACCCGGCCGCCCGCGGCGCGCGCCGCGTTCAGCCGTTCGGCGGTCGCCGCGCTGATCCGCCCCCACTCCGCGTGCATCAGATGGTCCTGCGTGTCCGCGGCTTTGACCGGCAGGAAGGTGCCGGCGCCGACGTGAAGGGTCAGTGTCTCGTGCGCGATCCCGGCTTCGGCTAGGTCCGCCATCAGCCGCGGTGTGAAATGCAGCGCCGCGGTCGGCGCCGCCACCGCGCCTTCTTCGCGGGCGAACATCGTCTGATAATCGTCGCGGTCCCGCGCGTCCGCTTCGCGGCGGCCGGCAATATAAGGCGGCAACGGCATCCGGCCGGCGCGCTCCAGCAGCAGCTCGACCGGTTCGTCGCCCTCGAAGCTGAGCCGCATCGACCCGTCCGCCGCCTTGTCGCCGGCGATCGCGGTCACGCCTGCGCCGAAATCCACGCGATCACCCTCGCGCACCCGCCGGGCGTTGCGCAGGAAGGCGCGCCAGTCGCGCGGTCCCTCCCTTTTGTGCAGGGTGGCGCCGATCCGCGCGTCGCCGCGCCGCCCTTCCAGTTGAGCCGGGATCACCCGCGTGTCGTTGAACACCAGGAGGTCGCCGCGACGAAGCAAATGCGGCAGGTCGCGCATATGATGGTCCGAAAGGACGTCGCCCGCAACGCTGAGCAGCCGTGCGCTGTCGCGCGGATTGGCTGGCCTCAACGCGATCCGGTCGGCAGGCAGCTCGAAATCGAACAGGTCGACCCGCATGGCGCGGGCGTTGCTATTGCTGCGGCCGGCGCGGCGGCGGACGGCGTTGCGGCTGCGGCGGATCCGGCGTGCGGATCGCCGGCGGCGGCGGCACGGCCGGCCCCTGGCGAGTTCCCTGCGCCGCCTGGAGCACGGCGCCGGACCCGGCGGTCGCCGCGCCGGCGGCGCGCAGCTCGTCGGGCGACGGCATAGCGATATTGTCGGATCCGAGCGACGCACGCACGATCCGGGTAGGATTGAGCGGCGGTTCGCCGCGCTCAATCGCGTCGATAAACTGCATGCCCGAGACGACCCGGCCGAACACGGTATAATTGCGGTCGAGCACCAGGCGCGGCGCGAACATCACGAAGAACTGGCTGTTGGCGCTGTCGAAGGCCTGGGCGCGCGCCATCGAGACCGCGCCGCGCACGTGCGGCAGGCCGCTGATCTCGGTCGCCAGATTGGGAAGCTCCGATGCGCCCGAGCCGGTGCCGGTCGGATCGCCGCCCTGGGCCATGAAGCCCTCGATCACCCGGTGGAAGATCAAGCCGTTGTAGAAACCCTGGCGGGTCAGCGTCTTGATCCGTTCGACATGGTTGGGCGCCACGTCGGGTCGCAGTTGGATGCTCACCCGGCCGCCGGTCGACAGATCGAGGTTCCAGGTATTTTCCGCCTCGAGCGCCGGCGTCGCCGGCGGCAGCCGGGTCGGCTGCGGCGGCACCAGCGCGGGCGGCGCCTGTGGCGCCTGCGCCGGCTGGGCGGCCGCGGTCACGGCCATCAATAGTCCGGCCAGCCCGGCCGCAAATGTCAGCAAACGCATGTTCTTACCCCGATTCCCGTCGCGACGGTGTAGTGCGGCGGGCACTCCGCCTCAAGCGCGGATCAGCTGCCTTTGCGACCAATGCGTTCCACGCGGGCACGGACATCCTCGGCGACCGCAGGCGTGACGAAGCGGCCGATGTCGCCGCCGAACAGGGCGATCTCCTTGACCAGCTTGGACGCGATCGGCTGAAGCGAGACGTCGGCCATCAGGAAGACCGTCTCGATGTCGGCATTGAGCTGCTGGTTCATGCCCGCCATCTGATACTCATACTCGAAATCGGCGACGGCGCGCAGGCCGCGCACGATCATCGAGGCACCCTCGCGCTCGGCAAAATCCATCAGCAGCGAATCGAACGTCACCACGCTGATCTCGCCCGGCACGTCGGCGGTCTCGCGCTTCACCATCTCGAGCCGCTCCCCGACGTCGAACATCGGCGACTTCGACGGATTGGTGGTGACCCCGATCACCAGCTTGTCGACCAGGTGCGCGGCCCGGCGGATGATGTCCATGTGGCCGAGCGTGATCGGATCGAACGTGCCCGGATAGACGGCGGTTTTCATGACGCTTTCATAACGACCAGCCAGCCGAAACCCAAATCAATGATCCCGCTCCACCGCGAACCGCGCCACGGCGCGCAAGAGGTCCGCATCCGTCCCGAACGGACGCAGATGCTCGATCGCCTGGTCGACCAGGGCCTGGGCCTGCTGCCGCGCCCGCGCCGCCCCGAGCAGGGAAACGAAGGTTTCCTTGCCGGCGGCGCTGTCCTTGCCGACGCGCTTGCCGGCTTTCTCCTCGCAGCCCTCATGGTCGAGCAGATCGTCGGCAATCTGGAAGGCGAGGCCGATGTCGCGGGCATAGCCGCGCAGGCCGGTCCGACCCTCGGGCGGCACCCGGCCCATGATCGCCGCCGCCTCCAGGCACCAGCCGATCAGCGCGCCGGTCTTGAGCTGCTGCAGTCGGGTCACCGCCGCAAGGTCGAGGATCAGCTCGCCCGCCATCAGATCCATCATCTGGCCGCCGGCCATGCCGGCCGGGCCCGAAGCCCTGGCCAGCTCGACGGACAGCTCGGCCCGCACGAACGGATCCTCGTGCGTGGCCTCGTCGGCGAGGATCTCGAACGCCAGCGCATGCAGCGAATCGCCGGCCAGGATCGCGGTGCATTCGTCGAACGCGCGGTGCAGCGTTGGCTTGCCGCGCCTGAGGTCATCGTCGTCCATGCACGGCAGATCGTCGTGGATCAGCGAATAGACGTGAATGCATTCGACCGCGAGGCCGGCGCGAAGCGCGCGCATGCGGTCGACCTTGAACAGGCCGCAGCCGGCAACGACCAGCAGCGGCCGCATCCTCTTGCCGCCCCCGATCGCCGAATAGCGCATCGCTTCATAGAGCTTCGCCCGCGAGTCGGGCGGCACCGGCAGCAGCGCATCGAAGGCGCGATCCACCTCTCCGCCGATCTCGGCGAGCGCAGCGGACAGCAGGTCCGTGCCCCCCGCCACTCCTACGCGCCGCCGAACGGCGCGGTCCCGGACGGGGCTCCGTCGCGGCCGAACTGGATCTGCTCGATCTTCGCCTGGGCCGCCTGCAGCCGCGCCTCGCATTGCTGCTTCAGCCGGTCGCCTTCGCCATAGAGCCGGATCGCCTCGTCGAGCGGCGCTTCGCCGCTTTCCAGCTTGCGCACGATCTCCTCGAGCCGCTTCAACGCCGCCTCGAAAGAGAGCTCGGCCACATCCTGCACTTCATCCGCCATGCGCCGAGCATTGGCCCTGCGCCGAGCATGGGTCAAGCCGCGAGCCGCGGCTGGACAGGCCCAGCTGGAGCGGTCAATCTCGCCGGCCGGGACGTTGCAGCGGGGAGTGACCGATGGCTCGCCTGGTGACAGTTCAGCTGATGATCCTCGCCCTTGCCGGATGCGGTGGCGGCGCAGCGGAATCGAACGATGTCGCGGCACCGGCAGCGACCGCCAACGCCGCCGTACCGACCCGGAATCAGGCGGCGACGGCGCCCGCGGACATCAATCTGGACGGCGCGATGCAGTTCGCGGAAGCGAACCAATGCCGGGCCGGGCCGGAGCTTCGCCGCGCCCTCGATCGGATGCTCATCTATGACGAGGCGACCAACACACGTCGCGTCGGCGGCGTCACCCTTGCCGGTCTCGAAGGCCCGATGGTGCCGCTGCTCGAGATCCATCCCTCGACCCAGGACGGCCTGCGCGTGGTCGAGTATAAATCGACGCTCGAACTCCCGGCCGAAGCGCGTTGGCACGGCCTGCGTCTCAGGCGCCTCGTCGTGACCCACCTCGACGTGGAGGAGAGCGCCGATCATGATCAGACCGACTTCGTCTTCGCGGAGGCGCCGGCGACGGTGCGGC
>JAYRLF010000576.1:0-1771 GCA_041905385.1 Allosphingosinicella sp. | reverse complement strand
CGATCGCATTGCCGATCGCGAGCACGTCGAGGCGGGGCTGGGTCATTCTTCACTCCGGCTAGAGCATCGTGCGAAACAGTGGGAACCGGCTCTTCGCGACAACGATGCGATCCAGGAAAGGGCGGCGCCTAGCCGCAGCGTGCGCACGCGGTCAACCGCGCCATTGACGGCGGGCGAGGCCGATCCCCATAGCCGCAGCGATGAAGTTCCTCGGCCTCGCCTTGCTTGCCGGCCTGGTCAGCGCGCTCGGATTCGCGCCGCTGAGCCTGTGGCCGCTGACCCTGGCCGCTTTCGCCGGCCTGCTCTGGCTGATCGAGACCGCGCCGTCGCTGCGCTCGGCGCTCGCCCGCGGCTGGTGGTTCGGCCTGGGCCAGTTCACCCTCGGTCTCAACTGGATCGCGACCGCCTTCACCTACCAGGCGGCGATGCCGGCCTGGCTCGGCTGGGTCGCGGTGGTGCTGCTGTCTCTCTATCTCGCCGTCTATCCCGCCGTCGCGGCCGGCCTCGCCTGGCGGTGGGGGCGAGACCATCCGGGAATGCTGGTGCTGATCCTCGCCGCCGCCTGGATCGTCACCGAATGGATGCGGGCGACCTTGTTCACCGGCTTCGCATGGAATCCCGTTGGTGTCGTCTGGGTGGGCGTGCTCGGTTTTCCGAATACCGCGCACATCATCGGCACCTACGGTCTTTCGGCCCTCGCCATCTTGGCCGCTGGTGGTCTGTACCTGGCGACAAGGCGCAAGTGGCACGGGGCGCGCGCCCTTGGCCTCCTTTTCCTGTCATTGTCGATCCTATCCCCCACGCGGCCGATCGAGACGTCCGCCGAACAGCCACAGATCCGCATCGTCCAACCGAATATCGGCCAGCAGAATAAATGGGACGCCAATTTCGAGGCGGAGAACTTTCGTCGGCTGGCCCAGTGGACCGGCGGTCTAGCCCGTCACCCCAGGCTGATATTGTGGCCCGAGGCGGCCACACCGGATTTCCTGTCGATCAACCCGCGGTCGCGGCGGCGCATCGCGGCATTGCTAGGCCCGAACGACCGGCTGATGCTCGGCGGTGTCGAGCTCGTCTTCGGTCCCGATGGGCGTGCCGTCGCCGCCTATAACAGCCTGTTTGCCATGGATGCGGCCGGCAATCTCACCGGCCGTTACGACAAGGCGCATCTCGTCCCCTATGGCGAATATCTGCCGATGCGCCCCCTGCTCTCCTCGATCGGCTTGAGCCGGCTAGCGCCGGGCGACCTCGACTTTCTGAGCGGGCCAGGACCGCGCACGATCGGCATTCCCGGCTTCGGCCGCGCCGGCGTGCAGATCTGCTATGAGATCATCTTCTCAGGCCAGGTCGTTGATCGGGCTGCCCGGCCGGACTTCATCTTCAATCCGTCGAACGACGCCTGGTTTGGCGCCTGGGGCCCGCCACAGCATCTCGCCCAGGCGCGGTTACGCGCGATCGAGGAGGGACTGCCGGTCATCCGCGCGACACCCACCGGAATCTCGGCTGTGATCGACGTCGGCGGCCGCATCCTGGAGAGCGTGCCGCTCGGTCGAGGCGGCGCGATAGAGACCGAATTGCCACGCCCTGGACCGCCGACGCTGTTCGCCCGCTACGGCAACATCCTCCCCTTCGCCTTCGCCCTGCTGCTCGTCGCAGCGGCGATTGCGGTCCGGCGGCGGGCGCGCTAGGGAGCGCGCACACAGAAGGATATCTTTATATCCGCAATTCCTACGCGAAGGACCAATTCCAGCGATGCGCAGCAATTATCTCTTCA
>JAYRLF010000148.1:3447-9272 GCA_041905385.1 Allosphingosinicella sp. | reverse complement strand
TGGACTATGTCCCCAATCCGCGTCCCGGCCGTCCTTATCTGGTGCGCTTCACCGCGCCCGAATTCACTTCGCTTTGCCCGGTCACCGGCCAGCCCGATTTCGCCCATCTCGTGATCGACTATGCGCCGGCCGGCAGCATCGTCGAATCCAAGTCGCTGAAGCTGTTCCTGCACAGCTTCCGCAACCATTGCGGATTCCACGAAGCCGTCACCGTCGGAATTGCCGAGCGGCTTGTTGCGGAGATGGCGCCGCTCTGGCTCAGGATCGGCGGCTATTGGTATCCGCGCGGGGGCATGCCGATCGACGTCTTCTGGCAATCGGGACCGCCGCCCGAGGGCCTGTGGATCCCGGATCAGGGCGTCGCGCCCTATCGCGGGCGCGGCTGATGTCGGAGGCCGCGGCCGCAGGGCCGCATGTCGTCGTCCATGGCGCGGGCACGGTCGGCTGCTGGATCGGCGCCGCCTGGATGGTGTCGGGGATCAAGGTCTCCTTCCTGGGCCGTGACCGGATCCGCCAGGAAATTGCGGAGAACGGCCTGACCGCGACCGATACCGAAGGGCGCCGGATCGAGATCCGCCCCGACGAGGTCGCCTTCTCGACCGACCGCAAGATCCTGAAGCAAGCCGACATCGTCCTGCTCGCCGCCAAGAGCACCGGCACCGAGGCGGCGGCGCTCGAGATCGCCAAGCACGGCCGCAAGGGCGCGGCCGTGATCAGCTTCCAGAACGGCGTCAGCAATATCGACACGCTGAAGCGGCTGCTGCCCAATTTCACGGTGCTGCAGGCAATGGTGCCGTTCAACGTCGTCCATCTCGGCAATGGCCGCTTCCACAAGAGCGTCGCCGGAACGCTCTGGGCCGAGGATCATGCGATCACGCGCGCGCTTGCGGCGCGGATCGAGAACCGGCCGGGCAAGCTGCGCCTGTCCGACAATATGGGCGGCGTCGCCTGGGGCAAATTGCTGATCAACCTCAACAATGCGGTCAACGCCCTGTCCGGCCGGCCGCTGCTCGAGCAGCTTTGCGACCGCGACTATCGGCGGGTGGTCGCCGCCTCCCAGGTCGAGGCGATCGGCATCCTCGAAGCGGCGGGAATCGAGCCGGCCAAGATCGGCCCCTTCCCGCCGAAGCTGCTGCCGCACGTGATCGCCGCGCCCGACTGGCTGTTCCAGCGCGCCGTGCTCAAGGCGCAGAAGATCGACGCCAGCGCCCGTTCCTCGATGGCGGACGATTTCGCCGCGGGCCGGACGACGGAGATCGACTATCTCAACGGCGAGGTGGTGCGGCTGGCCCAGTCGATCGGCAAGCGCGCGCCGGTCAACGAGCGCATCGTCAATCTGGTCAAGCAGGCCGAGCTCGGCGTCGAGCGGACCTGGACCGCCGCCGAGCTGCGCCGCCACGTGCTCGAGGAGCATAAGGGCGCGTTCGGCTATTAGGGCTGGCGCACGCTCTGTTAGTGCTATTTGAAATCCTTCCGAAATGGAATTGATGACGTTTGACTGAAGCGCGTCCAAAATATTAACTGCCTCAGCCACTAGTCAGCCAGCGCTACTTTGGGGGGGATAATGACAGTCGAGCTTGAATTGGCCGTTGCGCTCGCAACGATAATGGATGAACTATCGTCGGCTCAGTACTCGTTATCCTTACCCGAGAACCTACAGCCATTCAGCGGCCGTGCACCG
The DNA here is from genome assembly GCA_041905385.1 of Allosphingosinicella sp. Lineage (GTDB taxonomy): Bacteria > Pseudomonadota > Alphaproteobacteria > Sphingomonadales > Sphingomonadaceae > Allosphingosinicella. The sequence continues at coordinate 7,591 of JAYRLF010000148.1, read as the reverse complement.
AGCCTCTTTCCGGATACTCTGATGTTCGTCCCTGAGCCGGTCGACGTAGACCAGATTAGGCTGATCCCGGTTGATTACAAAGGGTCTCCTGGCATGACGACTCATGACGACGTTGACGGCGACGGCTACGAAGACGACCCAATACCCGTAATAGGTGAGCGCGAGAACGACTTCAGCGAGCCCTCACCTCCCGGCGCTTCAGATGGCGGAGGCGGGGGTGAACCCACTGGCGTTGACCCTCCGCCTGAAGCGATTTTGGATTGCCGTGATAGAGCCGCCCTTGCGGCTAAGTCCGATATCCTTGCTCATACCGACGATGGCAGAAAGGAGCACGGATCAATCATCTGGCGCGATTCAAGCGGCCAGGTGCAGCGTTCCGCCGTGTTTCACGGACCGCAAGGCGTGATACTGCAAAGTGACGTCGAATCAGCAATGACTCGGGACAGCATTCGAATGGACCAAGTGATCGCACTTGTGCATAATCATGATCGCTTTCATTATGGCACGACAAGCGACGGCCGCGCTCTGAACCGTTACCCCTCTGGCGGAATATTGGAAGGGGGCGACTGGAACGCAGCCGACTGGATGGTTGCAAACGGAGCGGGCGGATCAAGTGGCAGTAATTTTGCTCTTTATATAATTGATACTTCGGGACAATTACGAGAATTCCACTACACCGATCGAGATAAGTACGCCAACATGTCACGTGATGATCGAATTAGCGGCGTTGATCTACCTGATGAAATGGAAAGCGATGGCACTACATGCGGCTGATAACACTCCTCATGCTGGCATTCGCTCTTTTCGTTCCGGAATCAAGTCGAGCGTGGCAGCCTCTACATTCCAGCCTACCGCGCCTGGTCAGTGCGACTCTTCTGATCGAATGTGACGAGACCTCTTCTCTCGTGTCCTATCGGCAATTTCGCCGGGAACCGGATGAAGTCGGCGGGGACGTGGCGAGAGCCGTCGGCGTGGAACTACGTGCACTCCGTTCACGAGGGCGGTCAATTAGAGACGAGGAACTTGGCGCGATTCGACAGATGTTCGCCACCCTTGCCTGGGTCGAAAAAATTGACGGATCGTGCTATGAACGTGATGTCACCTTGGCCGTGACCGGGATGCCGCTGGCTGCATTCGCAGAATATGTTAATGACGACGACCGGCCGTTACCGCCGCTCGTCACGCAGCGAATACACATCCCACGCGAGGGAAGTGTTCGCATCCTCCCCTAATCAAGCAAAAGGTGGCAACATCGTCCTCGCGAGCCCACTCTCGATGATTGTTTGACTCGTCGGCAGTAGCGCTCCAACCCTTCACCTAGGGCTCGCAAATGAAAGGTAAAGGATGGGCCGCTGTCTGCCGCCTCCGACTCTCGCTCTAACCACCTCGCTATTGCTCGCGGCCTGCGCGACAACGACCAGTCAGCCACCTGCCCCGGCCGCATCGGCAGCGGCCGAGGTCCCGACCCAGTTGCCGCGCAATGTCCGGCCGCTGCGCTACTCGATCTCGATCATGCCCGACGCCGCGAACCTGCGCTTCAGCGCGCGGACGGCGATCGACATCGAGGTGGTCGAGGCGACCGAGACGATCACGCTGAACGCCGCCGAGCTCGACTTCGAGGGGGTGGCCCTGATCCCCTATTCGCAAGGGACCGGCATCCCGCCCGAAGGCCTGACCACCACCGACATCCGGGTCGATGCCGACGCGCAGACCGCTACCGCGCGGTTCGGCCGCCGCATCCCGCCCGGCCGCTATCGGATCAACTTCGCTTATTCGGGCAAGATCAACACCCAGGCCGCCGGCCTGTTCGCGCTCGATTATCGGGACGATGACGGCCAGCAGAAGCGCAGCCTGTTCACCCAGTTCGAGGCGCCCGACGCACGGCGGATGTTCCCCGGCTGGGACGAGCCCAATTTCCGCACGCCCTACGATTTGCGCGTCACCGTGCCGGCCGGCCAGCAGGCGATCAGCAACATGCCCGAGGCGGGCCGCGAGATGCGGCCCGACGGCAGCGCGATCGTCACCTTCCGCGCCTCGCCGGCCATGTCGAGCTATTTGCTGTTCCTCGCGGTCGGCGAGTTCGACCGGATCACGACCCGGGCCGGTGGCACCGAGATCGGCGTCGTCACCCGCCGCGGCGCCGGCGAGCAGGGCCGCTTCGCGCTCGAGAGCTCGGCGCTGATCGTGCCCTGGTACAACAATTATTTCGGCACGCCCTATCCGCTGCCCAAGCTCGACAATGTCGCAGGGCCGGGCACCAGCCAATTCTTCGGCGCGATGGAGAATTGGGGCGCGATCTTCTCGTTCGAGAACATCCTTTTGGTCGATCCGGCGATCACCAGCGAGGCGCGCCGCCAGTCGATCTTCAAGGTCGCCGCGCACGAGATTGCGCATCAATGGTTCGGCGATCTCGTCACCATGGCCTGGTGGGACGATCTCTGGCTGAACGAGGGCTTCGCCTCATGGATGTCGACCAAGGCGACGGCGGCGCTCCATCCGGAATGGGAGGTGCTGCTCGACCGGGTCGACGAGCGCGAGGAAGCGATGCGGCTCGATTCGCTCCAGACCACCCATCCGGTCGTGCAGCGCCTGACCACCGTCGAGCAGATCAGCCAGGCCTTCGATTCGATCACCTACAATAAGGGCGAGGCGGTGATCACGATGCTCGAGGACTATGTCGGCGATGCGGCGTGGCGCAGCGGCGTGCGCACCTATATCGCGCGGCACCGGCTCGGCAATACGGTCAGCGACGACCTCTGGCGGGCGATCGAGCAGGCGGCGGCGCGGCCGGTGACGGCGATCGCGCGCGACTTCACGCTCCAGCCCGGCGTGCCGCTGATCCGGGTCGAGGACGCGCAGTGCGTCGGCGGCCGCACCCGCGTCTCGCTCCGCCAGGGCCAGTTCAGCCGCGACAATCCGCAAGCCCAGGCGCAAGCCTGGCGGGTGCCGGTGATCGCGGCGGCCGGCGGGCGGGAATTGCGGACGATCGTCGAGGGCGGCGCGGCCCAGGCCGAGGTGCCGGGCTGCGGACCGCTGGTGGTCAATTACGGCCAGGCCGGCTATTATCGGACGCTCTACGCGCAGCCGCTGCTCGAGCGGCTGACCCGCGATTATGGCCAGCTTCGGCCGCTCGACCAGATCGGCCTGCTCGCCGACAATTGGGCGCTGGGCCTCGCCGGCTATCAGTCGCCGGCGCTGGCGCTCGACCTGCTCGATGCCGCGCCCGCCAATGCCAATAGCCGGCTGTCGAGCCGGGTCGCCGGCATCCTCGCCCAGGTGCACGACATGTATGGCGCCGATCCGACCCGCCAGGCCGCGTTCGATCGATACGCCTCGTCCAAGCTCGGGCCGATCCTGCGCCGCCTCGGCTGGAGCCAGCGCGCCAACGAGGCGCCGAACGACGCGATCCTGCGCGCCGAGCTGCTGAGCACGATGGGCTTCCTGCGCGATTCCACCGTGGTCGCGGAGGCGAACCGGCGGTTCGACGCCAACGATGCCTCGGTGACGTCGGGGCCGCTGCGCCAGACCATCCTCGGCATCGTCGCCTACAATGCGGATGCGGCGCGCTGGGAACGGCTGCGAGTAATGGCGCGCGACGAGCGCAACCCGTTGGTTCGGGTCCAGCTCTATCAATTGCTCGGCGGCGCCCGCGACGAGGCGCTGGCCAGGCGCGCGCTCGACCTCGCCATGACCGACGAGCCCGGCCTCACCAATTCGAGCCAGATCATCTCGGCGGTCGGCGGCGTCCATCCCGAGCTCGCCTTCGATTTCGCGCTCAGGAACCGTGAGCGGGTCGAGGCGCTGGTCGATGTCTCGTCGCGCTCTCGCTATCTGTCCGGCCTCGCCAGCGGATCGGCCGATCCGGCGATGGTCGGGCGGTTGCGCGACTATGCCGACCGCTATCTGACCCCGCAGTCGCGGCGACCGGCCGACCGGGCGATTGCCGGCATCGAGGACAGGGTTCGGGTGCGCCAGCAGAGGCTGCCGGAGATTTCGCGCTGGCTGGATGGAAGGCGGGGGTAGGTTCCCCATCCTCCCTGTGAGGCGAAGCCTCATGGGGAGGGGGACCAGCCGCAGGCTGGTGGAGGGGGGCTTCCGCGACGCGGGCCCCGCCACCGCGCGTCGCGAGGGACAGGTAAGGCTC
>JAYRLF010000148.1:0-3437 GCA_041905385.1 Allosphingosinicella sp. | reverse complement strand
GGGGGTTGGTCCCCCCCCCCCCGGGGGGGGCGCCGCCCCGGGGGGGGGGGCCCCCGGGGGGGGGGGGGGGCGGGCCCCCCCGGCGCCGATTGCCCCTCCACCGCGCTTCGCGATGAACAGGTAAGGCTCGCCCCGCGAGCCTTAGCCGTGCCTGGGAGGCACGGCGACCTGCTCATCCCTCCCCATCCGCTTCGCGGACAGGGAGGATGATTACGCCGCGGCCTTTGCCGTCGCGCGGTAGAGCCAGGCCACCACGGCCGCGAAGACCAAAGTCCCCGCCACGATCGCGATCGTCTCGAAATCCGCGCCGACCAAGGCCACCGCGTCCGGGCTGCCGCTCGCCGCTACGACGCCGGCGAAGGCAACGTTGAGCAGGCTGTCGCCGACGATCATGCCGGTGGCGAGCAGCACGCCCATACGCTTGGTGAATTCCGGGTTTGCGGTGCGCTCGGCACGGCGGTCGTAGAGCTTGCCGAGCACGGCACCGATCACAACCGTCGAGGTCACCGCCATCGGCAGATAGACGCCAATGCCGATCGCCAGCGGGGGCAGCCGCAGCTTGCCGGCGCGGCCGAGCGCCGAATCGAGGATGATCGCAACCACGCCGACGCCGGCGCCGATGAAGATCATCCGCCAGTTGAGATCGTCGCCGAGCACGCCCTTGGCAAGTGCCGAGATCAGGGCCGCCTGCGGCGCGGGTAGGGCCTGATCGCCGGCACCGGGCGCGCCGGCAAAGCCATAGGCGGTGTTTAGCACGGAGAGGACCGGCGGGATCACGATCGAGCCGAACAGAACGCCGTAGACCAGGGCAAGCTGCTGCCGCCAGGGCGTCGCGCCGACCAATTGGCCGGTCTTGAGATCCTGGAGGTTGTCGTTGGAGATGGTGGCGATGCCGAACACGATCCCGGTCGTGAACAAAGCATAAGCGATCATCGCCGCGATTTCCTGGTCGCTGCCGGCGCCGCCGAACCAGAGGCCGAGCAGCAGCGAGGCGGACAGGATGGCGAGGATACCGATGCCGGAGATCGGGCTGTTCGAGGCGCCGATCAGTCCGGCCATATAGCCGCAGACCGAGGCGATCACGACGCCGGCGACCAGCACGAACAAAAGGGTGCCCGCGATCAGCGGAACCGCATCGGCGGCGAGCGGGCCGTCGGCGATGAACAGCCAGAGCAGCACTGCGATCGGAGCGAGCGACCCGAGGATGACGGCTCCGACCACGCCGATCGGGATGTCGCGTTCGACCAGAGGCAGGCTTTCCGAGCCGGCCTTGCGAAGCTGCGAGGCGCGGATCGCCCCGGTTATGCCGCGCATGATCGGACCGATGATCCGCAGCAAGGTCCAGATCGCGGCGACGCCGATCACACCGGCGCCGAAGAAGCGCACATCGTTGCGGAAAACGTTGGCGACGACTTCATCGGCCGGGCCGGCGACGCCGCTCGACAGGATCGGCAGCAGCACCCACCAGCCGACGACCATGCCGGTGAACATCGCCATGCCGACCGAAATGCCGACGAGATGGCCGGCACCGAGCAAGGCGAAGGAGAGGCCGCCGGACAGGCCGGTGGCGGCCGGGCCGATGCGGAAGAAGGTGGCCGCTTCCTCGGCGAGGATGCGGGTCTTGGCGACGAGGGTGAAGGCTGCCGCCGCCAGCGAGCTCAGGGTGATCAGCCTGAGGCCCTTGGCATTCTCCTCGTCGGCTTCGCCGCGGCCGGCGGTGCCGCATTTCAGCACCTCGGCGGCGGCGACGCCCTCCGGATAGGGCAGCGGCGTGTCGACGACGAGCGCCCGTCGCAACGGCACCGAGAACATCACGCCGAGGATCCCGCCCAAAGCGGTCGCGGTCATCGTCATCCAATAGGGAAAGCCGCTCCACCAGCCAGTGATGACGAGCCCGGGCAGGACGAAGATGATCGCGGCCAGGGTCCCCGCCGCGGAGGCGACGGTCTGGACGATGTTGTTCTCGAGAATCGTCGAGGAGGCGAACAGCCGCAACACCGCCATCGAGATCACCGCCGCCGGGATCGAGGTGGCGAAGGTCAGGCCGACCCGGAGGCCGAGATAGACATTGGCCGCGGTGAAGACGAGCGTGATCGCGCCGCCGAGCGCGATCGCCCGGACCGTCAGTTCGCGCATGGGGGTGCCGGCGGACTCAGCGGCCACGGAACAATCCGCCGAGAATGCCGCGGACGAGCGCGCCGGCGGCGCGGTTGATCACCTGACGCTGCACGGTCTTGCCGAACTGGCGGGCGATCGCCTCGTGCATCGGCGGGTTGCGGCGCTGCTCGCGCTCGATCCGCTCCTGCTCGCGTTGCACCCGGGCGGCCTCCTTGGCGGCGGCGGCTTCGGCCTTGGCGGCATCCTCCGCCGCCTGGCGCTGCGCCGCCTCGGCCGCCGCCTGCTCGGCCCGCGCCTTCAAAATCTCGTGCGCGCTCTCGCGGTCGGCGACCGTCTCATATTTGCCGGCCACCGGGGACGACGCCATCAGCACGGTCCGCTCCTGTCCCTGGAGCGGGCCGATCCGGGAGCGGGGCGGCCGGATGAGGGTCCGTTCGACCGGCGTCGGAGCGCCGTCAGGGCCGAGCAGGGAGACCAGGGCCTCGCCCGTCCGCAGCTCGATGATGACCGACTCGACGTCGACATTCGGATTGATCCGGAAGGTCTCGGCCGCGGCCTTGATCGCGCGCTGGTCCTTGGGCGTGTAGGCGCGCAGCGCGTGCTGGATGCGGTTGCCAAGCTGGCCGGCGACGCTGTCCGGCACGTCGATCGGATTCTGGGTGATGAAATAGACACCGACACCCTTGGAACGCACCAGCCGCACCACCTGCTCGATCTTTTCGACCAGGCCTTCCGGGGCTTCGTCGAACAGCAGATGGGCCTCGTCGAAGAAGAAGACGAGCTTGGGCTTGTCCGGATCGCCGACCTCGGGAAGATCCTCGAACAGCTCCGACAGCAGCCAGAGCAGGAAGGTGGCGTAGAGCTTCGGGCTCGCCATCAACTTGTCGGCGGCGAGGATGTTGATCGTGCCCTTGCCCTCGCCGTCCACCGCCATGAAATCGGTGATGGCGAGCGCCGGCTCGCCGAAGAAGGCGGCGCCGCCCTGGGCCTCGAGCTCGAGCAACTGGCGCTGGATCGCGCCGACCGTCGGCTTGGCGACATTGCCATATTGGGTGGTCAGCGTCTCGGCCTGCTCGCCGCAGAAGATCAGCATCGAGCGCAGATCGTCGAGATTGAGCAGCAGCAGGCCCTGCTCGTCGGCGACGCGGAAGGCGATATTGAGCACGCCTTCCTGGACCTCGTTCAAATTCATCAGCCGAGCGAGCAGCAGCGGCCCCATTTCCGAGACGGTGGTGCGGATCGGATGGCCCTGCTGGCCGAACAGGTCCCAGAAGACGACATTGTTGCCGGCATAAGAGAAATCGGCGAGGCCGACCTCG
>JAYRLF010000147.1:3074-9293 GCA_041905385.1 Allosphingosinicella sp. | reverse complement strand
CTGGACCGACGTCTACAGCCTCGCTCTGGTCATCCTCGCCGTCGCCAACGGCAAGAACGTCAACATGTCCGGCTCGCTGGTCGATGCGATCGACAAGCGCCGCAAGGGACCCGACACGAGCGCGATCCCGGCCAATCTGAAGCCGGTGATCGAGGCGATGCTCCGCCCCGATCCCAAGGATCGGCTGCGCTCGATGGACGAGGTGGTGGCGATGCTTGACGGCCGCGGCACCGCGCCGCCGGTCGCGCCGCCGCCGCCGGTCGGAGTGACCTCGACGCCGGCGCCGGCGCCGAGCGGCAGCTCGAAGGCGCTGATCGCGATCGGCGTCATCGTCACCCTGCTCGTCGCCGCCGGCGGCGCCTGGTATCTGATGCGCGACGTCGTCCCCACCGACGATCCGACCAACAACCAGGTGGTCGTCCAGCCGGGCAATCCGGTCGCGACGGCGCGCAGCGCGGTCAATTCGGTCCTGCCCTCTGTCGGATGCACCTGGCTCGATATCGGCGATGTCCGGCCCGACGGCGATCGACTGCTGGTCGCGATGCGCGGCGTCGCCGGCGATCCGGAAGCGGCGCAGCGCGAGCTCAACCAGGCGCTGACCCAGGCCGGCATCCGCAACGCCCGGCTCGACTTCGGCGACGTCGCGCCGATCACCGCGGCCGGCTGCGCGGCGCTCGACACCTATCGCCAGGCCCGCTCGACGGTCGATCTGCTCACTGTCGCGCAGCCGCGCTTCGAGATGGTGATGCAGCCGGCCGGAACGCCTTATGCCAATGAGGCGGCCGCCAATGCCGTGATCAACATCAATCTCGGCAATCCCAGCACCCAGTTCGCGGTGCTCGGGATCGAGCCGTCGGGCACGATCCAGCGCCTGATCGCCGACCGCGCCGAGTTCGAATCGCGGCTCGCCCAGTCGGTCAACGGCCGGCCGATCACCGCCGAGGGCAATGACCGCTACCGGCTCAACATCGATCTCGACCATACCGGCTGGTCGGGCATCATGCTGGTCACCGGCACCGGCCCGTTCCCCGAGGATATCGTCTCGCCGCCGATCGGCGCGCGCGGACCGGCCTGGCAGCAGCGCTTCCTCGCCGCCGCCGCCGAGCGCGGCTGGCGGGTCGAGATGGTCTGGTTCGAATCGGTCAATCGAGAGGCGGACACCGTCGCGCCGCCGGCCGACGACGGGGTTGAGGCGCCGGCTCCGGACGAGCCGCCGCCCCCGCCCGCCGACGACGCCAAGCCGACGGAGTAAGCGCAAGCAAGCGGCAATGGAGTAGCGAGATTCCAGCTTTGGCTGGAATGACGGATCCAGGTCTTATTGCTTGCCGAAGCCGTCCCGCAGCTGGCGCTCATAAGCCTTGCGGAACTCCTTCGAGAACACCTCCATGAAGGCCTCGTCGGACTCGTTCTTCACCTTCACATATTCGCGCTCGTAGTTGCGCCACAGCGCCGCGTCCTGGAGCGACGGCATGATCCGCGACAGGACGCCGCCTTTGACCGCGCGCCGGCGGATCGCGCCGGGCGAGAAGCGGTCGAGCGTCGCGCGCAAGGCGCCCGGGATCGCCGAAAGGGTCGCCACCTGGTGCGATTGCAGGTCGAGATAGGCATCCTCGACCGCCTTCTCCGCATCCATGAACCCGGATTCGGGCGGGTTGAGCAATTGCGCGATCGCCTGTTCAGGCGAGCGCGCGAACTTGATCGGATTGTTGCCCTCGAGCTGCAGCCCGGTCATCTCGGCCCCCATCTGCGCCTTGGCCCGGGCGCGCGCCTCGACCATGACCAGCAAGCCGGACACCAGCCGCCGGAGCAGGGAGGCGCCCTTGCGGACCAGCTCGGGCGAGCGCTGGACCTCGCGGTCGGCGACGCCGGCGGCGGCGGCGAAGCTCGCGACGAGATCCTCGACCGATTGCGGCGGTCCGGCCTCCGCTGCGCCGTCGTCGGCGACGCCGAAGCCGCCGCGCGCCCAGTCCACCTTGTTGATGTCGGCGAGCGAGTCCCACATCACCGTGACATTTTCAGGGACGCGGTCCTCGGCCTCCGCCGCGGCCGGCTCGGCCACTTCCGCGGAAGCTTCGGCCGGCGGTTCCGCCGCCGGCGCGGCCTGCTCCGGCTCCGCCGTCGCCGCGGCAGGGGCGGGTTCGGGCTCCGCCGGAGCGGCAGCGGGCTCCGGCGCGGCGGCCGGCTCTGGGGCAGCGGCCGCCGCCTCGGGCTCGGCAGGCGGCGCCGGCTCCGGCTCGGGTGCGGCGGTCTCGACGGGGCGCGGCGGACCGAAGGTGGCGATCAGCTCATATTGGCCGACGCGAATGAGGTCGCCCGGCTCGATCCGGTGCTCGCCCGCCATGCGCTCTGCGGCATTGTTGAGGAAGGTGCCGTTGGTGCTGATGTCCTTGAGCACGTAGGAATCGCCGTCGCGGCGGATTTCGCAGTGGCGCGACGAGATGACGTTGCTTGTGTCGGGCAGGTTCCAGTCGCAATTGCGTGAGCGGCCGATGATGGCGCTGTCGCCTTCGAGCGCGAATTCGGCAGCTATGCCGTCTTGGATCGCCTCGCTGTTGCGGATCATCAGGATCAGGATCATGCGGCCGCGGCACCTTTTTTGGTTGGATGCACCGCTCTAGCGGAAAGCGCGGCAGATGGAAAAGAGCGCAGTGGCAGCCGCTTCCGAACATGAACGGCAGCCTTTTGTTTCAGTCGGGAAACGTTCAGGCTGACTTGGATAATGCACGGCTCGTCCGAGAGGAAACAGGCGGTGTTCGCTTGTCGCTCGGCACAGGATGGAGTAGAAAAATCCCATCCCGAAAGCACGTCCTCAGGAGGCGTTATGCGCAAGTTCGGTTTGTCTCTTCTTGTTTGCACCATGGCTGCACTGCCTTACGCGGCTCTCTCCCAGGAGAGCGCGAGCAGCCCCGATGAATATGTCTGCGCCCTGACCGGCGAATGCCAGGAGCAGGATGCCGCGGATCAGCCCAACGGGACGCCGCGCGTCTCGGCGACCCGCAGCTTTGCCCTGAGCGGCACCAGCACGCCGGCGCCGCGGACCACGACGACCCGGGCGCGCCCGACCCAGCGTCGCCCGCGGGTCGCAACCGCCCAGCAGGGCCGCGTCAACATCCGGGTCGCGTTCGGACCGGGCTCGGCGGTGCTGTCCTCGGCGGCGCAGGCGGAGGTTCGCGCCTTTGCCCAGGCGCTGCAGCGGCCGCAGCTCTCGACCATGCGGTTCCAGATCGAAGGTCACACCGACAGCTCCGGCAGCCGTGCGACCAACATCTCGCTGTCGCAGCGGCGCGCCCAGGCGGTCGCCGATTACCTGACCAGCCAGGGCGTCGCCCCGAGCCGGCTTCAGGTGCGTGGCTACGGCCCCGACCGGCCGCTGCCGGGCCGCGGCGCCGCCAGTCGTGAGAATCGCCGCGTCGAGGCGGTCCGGATCTCCTGACGGAGCAAGGGCTGATTTGAAGAGGCCGCGTCCGGACGGGCGCGGCTTTTTCATTTGCGCCGCCGGCCTCAGCTCGGGTTCGGAACTCCCAGCTCCTGCGCCGCGGTCCGCAGCCTCTGCTGGGTCGCATTGTCGCCCGGGAACGCCGCGAGGCCGGAACGAAGCGCCGCGCTCGCCGCCTCGCGATTGTTGAGCACCATCTCGGAGCGCATCAGGAAGATCCAGCGGTCGGCGTCGCGCGGATTCTGCTGAAGCCGGCCGCGCAGCCGCGCGACCATCTCGCGCGACATCGCGTCCTGCTGGCTCGGCGGGATCGCGCTCGCCGCCTGCATCTGCTCGCTCGTCGGGCCGGGAATGGCGCCGGTGGCGATCGACTGCGCCGGCTGGCGGGCGGGCGGCAATCGGTTGCCCAGGTCGATCTGGTTCATCTGCGCGATCCGCGTCGCGGCATTGCGGACCTGCGGCTCCCATGGCGCATCGGCCGGCGCGTCGCGCAGGATCGCGATCAGATCGTCGATCGCGCCGCGATGGTCGCCGCGAATGTCCTTCAGGGTGGCGAGATAATAGCGCGCCTGCGGATTGCCGGGCTGGAGCTCGAGCACGCGGCGCATCAGCCGCTCGGCCTCGGGCGGAACGTTGCGGCCGCCGCGCAGGAACATCATCTCCGCGGTATAGGCGACATAATCGGCATTCTGGGGCGCCAGCTCCATCGCCCTGCGGAAGGCCTGCTCGGCCTCGGTGAACTGGCCGAGGTCGCGATGGGCAAGGCCGAGCATGTGCCACGCTTCGTGATTGTCGGGATCCTGACGGAGCCGCTCCCGCAGGCTGGCGACGGCGGCCTCCATATTTCCGGGCCCGGGCGCGGCCTCGGTGCTGGCGTTCGTGGCTGCCGCCGCCTCGACCCGCTCGCTCGATCCGAAGACGCGAATACCGATCGCGGCGACGGTCAGGACCGCGGCGGTCGCGAGGGCGATGGTGGCGGGCGTGACGCGCCGCGCGGGCTTGCTGGGTTCGGCCATTTGCGCTCGGATCATTGCCGCAAAAAACCGGACGTCAAGTCTGGCGTCTCTTTCGGAAGCTGCTAGACTGAACGCGGCTGGCGTGCGCGCACGCATCGGGTTCGGTGGCTTTTTTGCTGTTCCCGCGCGGACTTAGGGGAGTGGGTTCAGTTGGCGTCTGCTTTCAAGATCGCCATTGTCGGATCGGGACCGGCGGGCTTGAGCGCGGCAGGCCGCGCCGCCCAGCTCGGCCTCAGCCACGTCCTGCTCGAGAAGACCGACCACCTCTCCGATACGATCTATAAGTATCAGAAGGGCAAGCACGTCATGGCCACGCCGAGCCAGCTCGTGCTGCGCTCGGATTTCGATTTCGAGGCCGGCAAGCGCGAGACGATCCTCGGCGTCTGGGACAAGCAGGCGGACGAGCAGAAAATCAACGTCCGGATGAATGCCGAGGTCAAGTCGATCACCGGCCAGAAAGGCGACTTCACGCTGACTCTCACCAATGGCGAGCAGGTGAAGGCCGAGCATGTGATTCTCGGCATCGGCACGCAGGGCAATCCGAACAAGATGCGCTGTGAGGGCGGCGATCTGCCGCACATCCAGTACCAGCTCGACGATCCCGGCGAATATGTCGACGAGCATATTACCGTGATCGGCTCAGGCGACGCGGGCATCGAGAATGCGCTCGGCCTCGCCGCCGATCCGGCCCAGGCCAATGTCGTCACGATCCTCAACCGCAGCCCCGAATTCGCGCGCGCCAAGCAGGCCAATGTCGACCTTTTGATGGAGGCCGGGGCCAATGGCCGCGTCAACATCATGTGCGAGACCTCGCCGATCAGGGTCACGCCAGGCTTTCTCTTCCTCGAGACCCGCGACGGCGAGCAGAAGATCAAGTGCGACCGGATCATCGCCCGCATGGGCTCCTCGCCGCCGCGCAAGTTCGTCGAGGAATGCGGGATCCAGTTCACCAGCGACGACAAGGACGCCTATCCCGGCCTGTCGCCGGAGTTCGAGACGAGCGTCCCCGGCATCTATGTGATCGGCGCGCTCGCCGGCTATCCGCTGATCAAGCATTGCATGAACCAGGGCTATGACGTCATCGAGTTCATCAATGGAAACAAGGATCTGCAGCCGGCAGATCAGCCGATCCTCGAAAAGAAGTTCGAGATCCTGCCGGGCGCCCGCAGCGTCACCGAATGGCTCGCCTTCCTGCGCCGGCGGGTGACGATCCTCAACGACCTGTCGATGCTGCAGATGCGCGAGTTCATGCTCGATTCCGAGCCGCGCGCCTATCGCGCCGGCGACATCGTGTTCGAGCGAAACGAGCCGGGCGCGTCGCTGTTCGCGATCGCCGACGGCTCGCTGCTGGTCGAGATCGATCCGAACGATCCGTCGAAGACGGTCTCGATCCCGCAGGGCTCGATCGTCGGCGAGGTCGGGCTGATCTCCGGCCGCAAGCGCGGCGCCACCGTCCGCACCGCGGAGGGCGCGATCGTCGTCGAGATTCCGCGCACCGCCTCGCTGAAGCTGATCGCGACCAATGCGGCGGCGAAGCGCGAGATCACCCGAATCGCGACCGAGCGCCAGCTGCTGCAGATGTTCGGATCGGTCACCCCGGACGATCTCAAGGAGGTGCTGGACACAGCCGAGATCCAGGAGATCCGGGCCGGCAAGACGATCATCAACGAGGGCGAGGAAGGCTTCGACATCTTCGTCATCCGCCAGGGGTCGATGGTGGTCGAGAAGAATATCGGCGGCAAGCCGGTCTTCCTCTCCTATCTCCCG
>JAYRLF010000147.1:0-3064 GCA_041905385.1 Allosphingosinicella sp. | reverse complement strand
GGCCGGTTCCTATGTCGGCGAGATGGCCCTGGTCGACGGCGGCCGCCGGACCGCGACCGTGCGCGCGGCGATCAAGTCCGAAGTGATCAAGCTCTCCGGCGAGGCCTTCCGCGCACTGCTCGACCGCAAGCCGGAGCTGCGCGCCCGCTTCAAGCAGGACATGTCGAAGCGCCAGGAGCTGACCAGCTTCGTCGAGGCCCGCAAGGACGGGTTCGGCGGCGTCATCGACATGTACAGCTCGGTCGCCGGCTTCCTGGTCGAGAACGGCATCGGCGAGGCGACCGACGTCCTCCTGATCGACGAAAAGCTCTGCATCGGCTGCGACAATTGCGAGCGGGCCTGCGCCGACAGCCACGAAGGCCTGTCGCGGCTGAACCGCGAGGCCGGGCGGACCTATGCCCATCTCCACGTGCCGACCAGCTGCCGCCATTGCGAGCATCCGCACTGCATGGCCGATTGTCCGCCCAATGCGCTCAATCGCGGACCGGACGGCGAAGTCTATATCAACGACACCTGCATCGGCTGTGGCAATTGCCAGCGCAATTGCCCTTATGGCGTGATCCGGATGGCGAAACCGCCGCCGAAAAAGCCGAGCCTGCTGTCCTGGCTGTTCTTCGGCAAAGGGCCCGGACCCGGCGAACCCGACAAAAAATGGACCGAAGGCAAAGTTAGCTCGGAAACGCCGAAAAAAGCGATTAAGTGTGATATGTGCTCGGGCATCGAAGGTGGGCCCGCTTGTGTGCGTGCGTGTCCGACCGGCGCGGCGATCCGCGTCTCGCCGGAAGAGTTCCTAACCGTTACCAGGATGGGACAGGGGGGCTGAGCAGGGGTGGCAAGCAGGGGGATCGACAGGGCGGAATTTGGGGACGGGACGGCTCATGAGAGCTTCCTGAGATATCGGCGCTTTCGCTGGTTCAAGATCGGCACGCTGATCTCCCTGATCGCCATCACCGTCTATCTGCTGATGGACGTCCAGCCGCGGCACAATGGCGGCTCGTGGCTCGGCTATACGTTGGGCACGATCGGCGCGCTGCTGATCCTGTGGCTGTCGGTGCTCGGCATACGCAAGCGGGCGATGACCCGCGGCCGCTGGTCATTGAAGGCCTGGACCTCGGCCCATGTCTATCTCGGCCTCGCCTTGATCATCATCGGCACGCTCCACACCGGCTTCCAGTTCGGCTGGAACGTCCACACGCTCGCTTATGTGCTGATGATGCTGGTGATCCTGTCCGGCATCTACGGCATCTCGGTCTATGCGATCCTGCCCCAGGGGCTCAGCGATTCGCGCTCGGAAATGACCGGGCCGCAGATGATCGAGGCGGTTCGCAACCTCGACAAGCAGATCCGCATTTCCGCCCAGCCCTTGTCCGACGCCGACAGCGACGTCGTGCTCGGCTCGCTCGGCGAGGATCCGTTCGGCGGCGGCGCCTGGCGCCGGCTGACCGGCAGCAACCCGAAATGCGGCAATCTGCGCGCGCTGCGCTACATGCGCGAGCGGGTCGGCGAGACGTCCGGCAAGCAGCAGCAGGCGGTCGAGCAGGTGGTGGGCCTGCTCGAGAAGAAAGCGGCCGGCCTGCAGCGGCTGCGGGGCTATATCCAGCGGCGGGCCTTGCTCGAAGTGTGGCTGTTCGTGCACATCCCGCTGACCTTCGTGCTCATTGTGGCGCTTCTGGCGCATATCATCAGCGTCTTCTTCTACTGGTAGGGGGGTAGCAGGGATGGCGTTCCTCCTGCGGAACATCAGCTTGAGCGCTGACGGGCGCGAAATCGTCCGAACGTCACGGGTCCGTGACGATCTTCTGAAGGTCGGGCGCGATCCCGACAGCGACATCCGCCTCGACGATCTCTCGGTCGCGCTGCATCATGCGACGATCGAGCAGGTCGGTTCGGCGCGCGTCGGCGTCTCGGCCGAGGCCGGCCTGACCATCGAGATCGACGGCGCCAACACCCAGTTCGGCCAGATCGATCTCGCCACCGGCGGCACGATCAAGGTCGGACCCTTCTACCTGCGCATCCTCGCCCAGGAGATGGGCTCGGACGACATCGCGATCGACATCAGCCGCGGCGATGCCGACGAGGAAGAGGAAAGGTTCGACACCCGCCGCTTCTCGCTGGCCACCGTGCTGCCCGGCAAGCGCGTCGTCGCCTGGAGCCTGGCGATCGTCGTGATCGCGGCCTTCCTCGCCTGGCCGATCTGGTCCTTCTACCAGCAGCGCCAGGGCGAGGCCGAATATACCCAGGCCTTCCATGCCGATCGGCTCTGGCTGAGCGGATCATTGTCGCAGGGCCATGCCGCGCTCGCCAACAATTGCCGCGCCTGCCACGTCCAGCCATTCGTCTCGGTGCGCGACGAATCCTGCAAGTCGTGCCACACCAACGTCCACGACCATGCCGATCTGCAGCGCATGCAGCGGGCCAACCCGCAGCTCGGCACCTTCCGCCGCCTGCAGCAGAATATCGGCGCCTTCTTCGGCCAGGATCCGGGCCGCTGCGTCGACTGCCATACCGAGCATGAAGGCTCGCAGCAGATGGTGCCGACGCCGCAGCAATTCTGCGCCGATTGCCACACCGATCTGCGCGGCCGCCTGCCCGATACGACGCTCGCCAACGCCTCGGACTTCGAGGATGCGCATCCCGAATTCCAGCCGGCGGTGCTGATCCGTTGGGACAATGACCGACCGGTCATCCAGCGCGCGGCGCTCAACCGCAATCCGCGCGAGGCGAGCAACCTCAAATTCCCGCACGCCATGCACCTCGATCCGCGCGGCGGCGTCACCCAGATGGCGCGGCGGCTGGCGCCGCAATATGGCTTCGGCCAGCAGCTCGAATGTTCCGACTGTCACGTCGCGACGCCGGACGGCGTGCGCTTCCAGCCGGTCGACATGGAGGGCGATTGCGGCATGTGCCACAGCCTCGCCTTCGAGCAGATCGGCGGCGTGACCCGCACGCTTCGCCACGGCGAGCCGCGCCAGGTTGTCGCCGACATCCTCTCTTTCTATCGCAGCGGCGGCCGCGAGCGGCCGATCGACCTCGCCTCGGGGCCGCGCAGCCGGCCCGGCGACGG
>JAYRLF010000575.1:1471-1786 GCA_041905385.1 Allosphingosinicella sp. | reverse complement strand
TTCTTCACCTCGCTCGCCACGACCGCGAAGCCCTTGCCGGCGTCGCCTGCGCGCGCGGCCTCGATGGTCGCGTTGAGCGCCAGCAGGTTCGTCTGCCCCGCGATCTGGCCGATCAGCTTGGTCACTTCGGAAATCTTCGCGACCGCGTCGGACAGCGAGCGGATCGTCGCCTGCGCCTTCTCGCTGCTGTCGACGGCGGTCTTGGTGACATTCGAGGCGCGCGCGACCTGGCCCGAGATCTCGCGGATCGAGGCGGACAGCTCCTCGGCCGCCGAGGAAACGGTCTGCACGTTCACCAGCGCCTCCTCCGAGGCG
>JAYRLF010000575.1:0-1461 GCA_041905385.1 Allosphingosinicella sp. | reverse complement strand
ACCGCCTCGGCCAGCTTCGACATGCCTTCGGCGGCGCCATTTACCTGATGCGTGTTGGACGCGATCTGCTCGACCGCGCTTGCGGTCTCGCGCTCGACCGTCTCGGCCATATCGAGCAGGGCCTGTTTCTTCTGCCGTTCGGCGATTTCCGCCTGACGCGCCTGCTCTTCGCGCAGGCGACGCGCCTCGATGCCGTTTTCCTTGAAGACCTGGACCGAGGCGGCCATCCGGCCGAGCTCGTCCGCGCGGCCGGTGCCGGGCACTTCGGTCTCATACTTGCCTCCGGCCAGTTCGCCCATCGCGCTCGTCAGCGCGTTGATGGGCCTGACGGCGGCAAAGCCGATCCACAGGCCGGCGGCCAGCATCACGAGGAGCCCGGCGATGATCGCGATGGCAATCGCGTGCTCGACCGCGCGAATGCCGCTCAGGATCTCTTCTGGCGGGACCTGGACGATTGCCGTCCAGCCGACGCCGGGGAAGTCGTAGGCGCCCGTGCTGTAGGCATAGCCGCCGCCAAGCTCGGTCTTCGTGCGCGGGTCGACCGAGACCATCATGCCGTGGTCCTTGTTCTTGATCGCCAACCGCGCCTGCTCGTGGCCTATCTGCGCGAGATTGAGCTTTCCGATCACGGCGGGGTCGCGCCGGTAGTCGGGGCCGGAGCGCTTTGGGTTGTAGTCCGCGATGACGACGCCCATTGAATCGATGACCGTGATGCTGGCGCCCGGCAGGCCGTTGCCGCCCAGCTGCTTCTGCGCGGCGACGGCGATCTGTTCGACGAGGCCAAAATCGGCGAAGTTCGCCCAGACGGCGATGGTCTTGCCGGCTGCATCCTTGAGCGGGGCGGCGAAGACGATCGACCAGCCGTCGTCCTTGTAGATCTTCGCAAGCGTCGAGTCAGGGCCGGCGGGCTCGACGACCGTGCCGGTAAATCCGTTGGGGCCGTTGAGATAATCGTCGGCCAGCGCGCGCTTGAGCCAGTTTGCACCCGCAAAGCTCTCGCCATAGACAAAGGCGGTGTCGAGCGGCTTGCCTGCCCCGTCGGTGCGGCTGACGGCCAGCACCTTGCCGGCCGGGTCGACGAGCAGCATCATCTTGTAAAGCCCGTAGGCCTTCATGTAGCCGTCCATCGCAACGAGCAGCGGATTTTCCGCTGACGGCTTCGCCCAGTTCGCGCGCTCCGGCACGACCGTGTTGATCAGGAAGGCCTGCACGTCGCCGTAGCGCTCGAACAGATTGCGGTCGACTCGGTCCATCACGGCCGTCGCCGCGTCGTCGAGCCGGTCGAGGATCTGGTCCTCGATGGCATCCTGCTGGGAAGCCAAGTAGCCCGCGACGCCAGCCAGCGGCAGTAGACCGAAGGCGAGCAGCAGGACGACGAGCTTCGTGCGGATGCTGGAAAGGACGGACATTTGGGACGGGCTCCGGAAGGGGATTTTTTACAGATGCAATACGTCTAATAAT
>JAYRLF010000146.1:0-9339 GCA_041905385.1 Allosphingosinicella sp. | reverse complement strand
CTGATCATGGTGGGCGGTGACGGGCTCGAACCGCCGACCCTCTCGGTGTAAACGAGATGCTCTACCAACTGAGCTAACCGCCCTGAAGAGCGGAGCCCCCTGCCATCAGTAGAAGCAGCAGGCAAGACCGGGGCGATGCAATGGGTCCTAATGCCCCATCGACTTCACGATCTCCTCGACCATTTTCTTGGCGTCGGCGAGCAGCATCATCGTGTTGTCGCGATAGAAGAGCTCATTGTCGACGCCGGCATAGCCGACACCGCCCATCGAGCGCTTCACGAACAGGACGGTCTTCGCCTTCTCCACGTCGAGCACCGGCATGCCGTAGATGGGCGAGCTCTTGTCGGTCTTGGCGGCCGGGTTGGTGACGTCGTTGGCGCCGATCACGAAGGCGACGTCGGCGCGCGCGAATTCCGAATTGATGTCCTCGAGCTCGAACACTTCGTCATAGGGCACGCTCGCCTCGGCCAGCAGCACGTTCATATGGCCGGGCATGCGGCCCGCGACCGGGTGGATCGCATATTTGACGTTGACGCCCTCGGCCTTGAGCAGGTCGCACATCTCCCGCAGCGCATGCTGCGCCTGGGCGACCGCCATGCCGTAGCCCGGCGCGATGATGACGAGCTCGGCCTGCTTCATCAGGAAGGCGGCGTCCTCGGCCGAGCCGCGCTTCCACGGCCGGTCAATCGCCGCCGCTTCACCGCCGGCGACGGCATCGCCGCCGAAGCCGCCCGCGATGACCGAGATGAAGTTGCGGTTCATCGCCCGGCACATGATGTAGGACAGGATCGCGCCCGACGAGCCGACCAGCGCGCCGGTGATGATCATCGCGCTGTTCTGAAGCGTGAAGCCCATCGCCGCCGCGGCCCAGCCCGAATAGGAGTTGAGCATCGAGACGACGACCGGCATGTCGGCGCCGCCGATCGGGATGATCAGCAGGAAGCCAATCGCGAAGGCGAGCCCGGTCACCGTCCAGAAGATCCAGGGGCTCTGATCCTGGGTGAAATAGGCGATCAGGCCGAGGATCGCGGCGAGCGTGCCGAGATTGATCACGTGCCGGAGCGGCAGGATGATCGGCTTGCCCGACATGTTGCCGTTCAGCTTGAGGAAGGCGATCACCGATCCGGAGAAGGTGATCGCGCCGATCGCGATGCCGAGCCCCATCTCGACCCGGCTGACCTGGTGGATGATGCCGTCGGCGCCTGCGATGCCGAAGGCGACCGGATTGAGGAAGGCGGCGGCCGCGACCGCGACCGCGGCGAGGCCGACCAGGCTGTGGAAGGCGGCGACGAGCTGAGGCATCGCCGTCATCGCGATCCGTTTCGCCATGACGAAGCCGATCGCGCCGCCGAGCGCGATTGCGCCGACGATCTCGTAGAGGCCGGCGATCTCATGGGTGACCAGGGTTGTGCCGACCGCGATCGCCATGCCGACCATGCCGAGCCGGTTGCCGGTGCGCGACGTCACCGGGCTCGACAGGCCCCGGAGCGCGAGGATGAAGCAGATGCCCGAAACCAGATAGGCGATCATCACCCAGGCAGGCGCTGCGGCGGTCTCATGCATTGATATGTCCCCCTGCGAGCAGCGTTGGAGCCTAGCGCTCTTTCTTCTTGTACATGGCGAGCATCCGCTCGGTGACGGCGAAGCCGCCGAAGATGTTGATGCTGGCCATCACCACCGCGGCGAGGCCGAGCCATTTGGCGCCGGGCGCGACGCTGCCGGCCATCGCCGCGATCAATGCGCCGACGATGATCACCGAGGAGATGGCGTTGGTCACCGACATGAGCGGCGTATGCAGCGCCGGCGTCACCGACCAGACGACATAATAGCCGACGAAGCAGGACAGCACGAAAATCGACAGGATGGTGACGAAGTCCATGACTGTACCTTTCAATTGCTCGCCAGGAATGCCGGGAGCGGCTGCCAGTAGAGATTATTGCGGTTGTCGGACGAAATGTAGATGCTTGGTGTCCATTCGAGCTGAAAACTCGCCCTGCCCCCGGCAAGCGAGCGTAGCAGCACTTGCACGTTGGCAATCTGGAATACCGTGCCGTCCGTCGTCGCCGTTCCCCGCGCCTCTTCCCAGACACCGCCGATCGGGTCGCTGAACGAGACCCGCATCCGCGTCCTCGCGGGGTTGTCTGGAGAGCCGGTGAATTCGAGTAGCATCCGCATGTCGACCGGGAATTCGCCTGGATCTGTGTCGCGATAAGCGGCGGTCGCCCCGAGCGGAGTCGCGGCATCGATGCTGCCGCGAACCGAGGGCGGACCGCCCCATTTGTCGAAGACCGAGAATGTGCCGTCGAATCGTCCGTCATTGTCGCTGTCGACCAGGCAGGGCCGCCGATCGAGCATCGGGATGAACAGAGTCCGCGCTTGGTTGCCCGGCGAACGATCCTTCAGTGTGCAAAAGCCGATCCTGCCGTCGTCGTTGAAGACCAGATAGAGGAACGTGTCCGCCGGCAAAGTGCGTCTTCCGATTGTTACAGGATCGGCTAGCCTGACTAACCGCACCGGTAGCAGCCGCTGCTCAAAAAAAGTCTGGCCATGATCGGCCGCCGTCGGCGCCGATTGCTCGACCGGCTGCAGGCGCCAATAGGTCTCGACGCGCTCAGCAAGCGCGGGTCGGAAGCCGATCGCAAGCAGGGCGAGGACGATTGCGCAGCGCATGGCCCCGCTGCTCAAATTGCGTGAGGACAAGTTCACCAAGCGGCTGCTTTCGAACGCCAATGACATCCCCTAGGCCAGTCCCATGCGCCGCTCGAGCAAGGTGAGCAGCCGTTCGTAATGACGCCACCAGACGCCGTAGGGGACGTCCGGACATTCGACGCGGCGCGTCGGCAATATCGCGGCGCGCTCGACCGCGGCGGCGCCGTGCCGCGCGACCAGCGCGGCGGTGACCGCGGCTTCCCGGCCGGCAAACTCCCGTTCCCAGCGGCGCATCACCGTCGCGGTGCGAAAACCCGCACACAGGGCCGATTCCTCGCGCGCCACCTGGCCGAACGTCGTGAGCGCGCCATAGACCGAGAGATCGGGCGCGCGGCTCCAGCCGGTGCCGGGCGCGGCTACTGCAGCGACGGTGCCGAGCAGGGCCAGGCCGGCCACTGCGAAGCGGAGCGACGCGCGGATCATTGCGGCAGCGCGGCGATGCGGCCGCCCAGCGTGTCGAGCGCGCCGTTCAGTGCGGCGAGCGCCTGGAGATAGGCCTCGTCGCCGCCCTCGCACGGCTCGCGCCCGCCATGGCGGGCGACGCCGCCATAATCATTCTCGGCCAGCCACAGCGCCTGGCCGGCGCCCTTGTCGGCGGCGAAGCGGCGCAGCTCGTCGAACCGCTCGGCGGCGCGGAGCGGCTCGGGCCGGCCGGCGGCGGCCGGACAGCTCGCGAGGAAGTCGCGTGCCGCGAGCACCCGGAAGGTCGCCCAGCGCACCGGCTCGGCGGCTTCGCCATTCGTGTTGCGATCCTCGCCGCTGCCGCAGCCCGGGGACAGCAGGACGGCCGCCGACAGCATGGACGCGGTGGCCGCCGCGGCCTTCATGCGGTCAGCCGCTCGCTGACGACCTTGCCGCTCTGGGTGAGCCGCGCGCCCTGCACGATCTCGTCATCGTCGGGCATGGCCAGTTTCTTGGCCTCGCCGTCCCAGAAGGCGCTGAGGAAATTGTAGAGGTTGCGCGCGTAGAGCGCCGAGGTGTCGGCGGCGAGCCGGCTCGGCACGTTGCGGTGGCCGACGATACGGACGCCGTGCCGTTCGACCACCTCGCCCGGCTGCGAGCCCTCGACATTGCCGCCCTGCTCGACGGCGAGGTCGACGATCACGCTGCCCGGCCGCATCGACGCGATCTGCGCGTCGGCAATCAGCCGCGGCGCCGCGCGCCCCGGAATCAGGGCGGTGGTGATGACGATGTCCTGCTTGGCGATGTGGCTCGAGACCAGCTCGGCCTGGGCCGCCTTATATTCGTCCGACATCTCGGTCGCATAACCGCCCGCGCCCTCCCCTTCGATGCCGGCGACGCTCTCGACGAAGATCGGCTTGGCGCCGAGGCTGAGGATCTGCTCCTTGGTGGCGCTGCGCACGTCGGTCGCCGAGACGACCGCGCCGAGACGGCGGCCGGTGGCGATCGCCTGTAGGCCCGCGACGCCGACGCCCATCACGAACAACCGCGCCGCCGGGATCGTGCCGGCGGCGGTCATCATCATCGGAAAGGCGCGGCCATATTCGGCGGCCGCGTCGAGCACCGCCTTGTAGCCGGCCAGGTTCGCCTGGCTGGACAGCATGTCCATCGACTGGGCGCGGGTGATGCGCGGCAGGAATTCCATCGCATAGGCTTCGAGCCCGGCCGCGGCATAAGCGTCGACCCGCTCGCGCTGGCCGAACGGATTGAGCGCGCCGACCAGCAACGCGCCGGACTTGGCACCTTTCAGGCTCGCCGGATCGGGCCCCTGGACCGAGAGCACGACATCGGCGCCGTCGAGCACCTTGTCGCGGCCGCCGACGGTGGCGCCGGCGCCTTCATAATCGGCATCGGAGATGTTGGCGCCGCTGCCGGCGCCGCTTTCGACCGCAAGGCTGGCGCCGAGCGCGGCGAATTTCTTGACCGTTTCGGGCGTGGCGGCGACGCGGCGTTCGCCGGCTTCGCTTTCCTTGAGAACCGCGATCTTCACCCCCCGCGGCCCCCCTCTAATTGCCGACGATGAACATGACGAGGATCGCCGTGATGAAGCTGAGGATCGCACCCCATTTCATCAGGCCGGTGAAGGCGTGATAGGTATTCTGGTGCGCCCGCAACGCCCTGTCGGCTTCATCCGCTGCCATGTCTGATCCTTTTCCCGAAGCTCTTGCGACCCTTTAACAAGCGCCGCCGCGCAAGGGCAAGCCGCCGGGCGCGGGGCCATAAAAAAAGGCGGGCCCGCGCATACAGGTTGCGCGCAGGCCCGCCGATCGATTTCCGACTGTTCGCCGCTTAGCGGACGGCGCCCCGGCGGAACAGATTGATGACGGCGAGCAGGATCAGCGCGCCGAGGAAGGCCGCGATCAAGGTGCCGCCATCGAGGCTGTTGCCGTTGATGATATTGCCTTCGGCCCCGAAGAAGCCGCCGAGCAGGAAGCTGCCGAGCAGCGAACCGATGATGCCGACGACGATGTTGAGGAAGATGCCCTGCTGGGCGTCGGTCCGCATCACGATCGATGCGAGCCAGCCGATGATGCCCCCGATGACAAGTGCGACGATCAAGCCCATGATTTTACTCCCTTGCACTGCTCCGACGCCGCGTGGGCGCGGATCGTCCGTAAAGACGCATGGGAATAAGCGGTGGTTCCACCGCGATAACGATCGCTAGAGTGTTGGGAAATCCGCCTTTCGCCGCGTTGCGGGACCAGCTCGCCTCGAAACGCGCTCTTTAACGCATTCCAACAGATCCTGGCTCAGCCGCGGACGAATGCGAGCTTGCGCTTGCCCATTGGCGGGGGGGTGTCCGCGGCCTTGAAATAGAGGTGGCAGATCAGCATCGCCAGAGAGGCGGTGTAGAGCGCGCTGCTCCAGCCGGCGATCCGCCACAGGCTCAAGGGCAGCACACCGACCAGGATGATCCGGAACAGCCATTCGCGCAGCCGGGCGGAGCCGGTGCCGGCCGACGAGGCTGCCTGGCGGCGGGCGACGCGGCGCACCCAATCCATGATCAGCAGCCAGACCAGTGCGCGCAGCAGCGTCACGAAAATGCCGTCGCGGACGCCCTTTGCGGCGATCTCCAGCGCGACCGCGCTGAGATAGAAAGCGACGCTGCCGTTCAGGCATTCGATCGCCACGCGCCACTGGCACAGGCCGAAGCGGTGGCGCAGCAGTCCGGCGAGCGGGGAATAGACCTTTTGAATCAGGACTTCGTCGACGTTCATGGGCACGGACTATCGCAACAGTTGGTGAGCGGAAGCTTAAGATCCCACCCAGCTTACGAAATTCCGTCGCTGGTGCAATGCAGCAAATGCCCGTAGGCCGCCCGGGCGGTGCCGAAAATAGGGCCGCGCGGGCCGGCGCCCTTAAGCCCCCCTTTACCGATCATAGGTTAAGCCAGTCCCGCTTTCGGACGAAGGGGACATGATGCGGCCCGATCCCACGCGCTGCCTGCTGCTGATCGACGACGAACCCGCGCAGCGGCGACTGATCACTGCGATCGGCTCGCGTGCCGGCTGGTGGGTGCGCGGCGCCAATGACGTCGAGGCCGCGCGGGCGATGCTCGGCGACCCGCAGGAGCCCAAATTCGACGCGATCCTGCTCGATCACTGGCTGCCGGGCGAGGAAGGCGTCGAGCTGATCCGCCAGATCCGCGAATTGCGGCCTGAGCTGCCTTTGCTGGTCCTTACCGCCCATGACACGGTCGCGACCGCGGTCGACGCGATGCGCTCCGGCGCCAGCGACTTCCTGGTCAAGCCGATCGCGCCCGACCGGTTGCTGGCCGCGCTGAACACCGCGACCGACCGCCGCCGCCGCAACGGCGAATTGCGGCCGCTGTCCGAGAAGATCGGCAAGGCGCTCGGCTTCGAGGAAATCGTCGGCTCCGCCCCCCAGTTCCGCAGCGCATTGGCGATCGCCGCCAAGGCGGCCCGCGCGCGCGTCTCGGTGCTGATCGAGGGCGAGAGCGGGTCCGGCAAGGAGATCATCGCCCAGGCGATCCACGCCGCCTCGCCGCGCGGCAAGAAGCCGCTCCACACCGTCAATTGCGGCGCGATTCCCGAGAATCTCGTCGATTCGGTGCTGTTCGGCCATGAGAAAGGCAGCTTCACCGGCGCCTTCGACCGCCATATCGGCCGGTTCGAGGATGCCGAAGGATCGACCCTGTTCCTCGACGAGGTCGGCGAGCTGCCGCTCGACACCCAGGTCAAATTGCTGCGCGCGATCGAGACCGGCGAGTTCCAGCGGGTCGGCAGCCGCATCACCCAGACCGTCGACGTCCGGATCATCGCCGCGACCAACCGCCGCCTCACCGACGAGGTCGCCGCCGGCCGTTTCCGCGAGGATCTCTATTATCGGCTGAATGTCGTTCACGTGCCGATCCCGCCGCTGCGCGACCGGATCAGCGACCTGCCCGCTCTGGCCCGCCACCTGCTGGCGCGGATCGCCGAGCAACCGGGCATGCGCTATCTGTCGATCACCGACGACGGCCTGGCGGTGCTGATGTCCTATGGCTGGCCGGGCAATATCCGCCAGCTCCAGAACGCGCTGTTCCGCGCCGCCGTGCTTTGCGAGAGCGACGCGCTGACCGCCGCCGATTTCCCCCATATCGCCACCGAGGCCGCCTGCGGCCGGCGCCAGGACGATTATCACGCCAAGTCGCTGGTCGGTCAGTCGGCCACGGCCGCAATGGCGCATGGACCGGGCGTCACGCTCTACGAGTCGGACGGCAATCTCCGCCCGCTCGAGGCGATCGAGGCCGACGTCATCCGCCTCGCCATCGGCCATTATCGCGGCCGCATGACCGAGGTGGCGCGCCGGCTCGGCATTGGCCGGTCGACCCTCTACCGCAAGCTCGGCGAGCTCGGCATCGGCGACGTCGCCGCCTGAATCTGCGGATCAGGCCGCGGCCGCCTCTTCCAGGGCCGGATAATCGACATAGCCGGCGCTGCCTTGGGTGTACCACGTCGCCATGTCGTCGGCCGCCCAGGGCGCGGCGCGTTCGATCCTGACCGGGAGGTCCGGATTGGAAATGAACGGCCGTCCGAAGGCGATCGCATCGGCGGGCCCGTCGGCGACGGCCGCTGCAGCCGAGTCCGCGTTGAAATCCTGGTTGAGGACGAGCGGGCGGCTGAACGCCTCGCGCAGCAAGGGCGAGACCTTGGGCTGGTCGCTGCGGCCGAACGTGCCGTCGGGGCCGAGCTCGCGCAGCTCGAGGAAAGCGATGCCGATCCGGTCCAGCGCGCGCGCCACCGGAAGATAGACCGAGGGCGGATCGCTGTCGCTGACGCCCTGGCTGGCGCCATTGGGCGAGAGCCGGACGGCGGTGCGGTCGGCGCCGATCGCATCCGCCACTCGCTCGGTCGCCTCGACCAGGAAACGGATCCGGTTCTCCGGCGATCCGCCATAATCGTCGTCGCGGAAATTGGCGCCGTCGCGCAGGAACTGGTCGATCAGATAGCCATTGGCGGCGTGCAGCTGGACGCCGTCGAATCCGGCCGCCCGGGCATTCACGGCCGCGCGCGCATAATCGTCGAGTATCCGGGCGATGTCGTCACGCGTGACCGCGCGCGCCTCGGCATAAGGCTGCTTGCCGGCATAAGTGTGGGCATAAGCCGGCGCGGTCGTCGCCGACGAGGAGACCGGCGCCGCGCCGTCGAGGAAATCCGGATGGACCAGCCGGCCCATGTGCCAGAGCTGGGCGAAGATCCGGCCGCCCGCCTCGTGCACGGCGCCGACCACCGGTTTCCACGCCTCGACCTGCTCGTCGTTCCAGAGGCCCGGCGCGAACGGCCAGCCGAGGCCTTCGCGGCTGATCCCGGTCGCCTCGGAGATGATCAGGCCGGCGCCGGCGCGCTGCGCATAATAGTCCGCCATCACCGGCGTCGGCACCGCGGCCATGGTCGCACGGCCCCGCGTCAGCGGCGCCATCAGGATGCGGTTCGGCGCGCGCACCGCGCCGAGCTGAAGGGGATCGAACAGGCTGGTCATGGCGGTCTCCGCAGTGGAACGTCCTGGCAGATAGGCCGATCTCAGAATAGTTCAATATTTCCGAACTATCAAAATTCGACATGACTTCCTATATCGCCCTTATGCCCGCCTTCACCCATCCCCGGCTCGACGACGTCGCGCTGACGACGGCGCTGCATGCGCTGGCCGATCCGGCCCGCCTCGCCATCGTCCGGAGGCTGGCCGGCGGCGGCGAGCTGTCCTGCTCGGCGGCCGCCTGCCACGACGTGCCGAAGAGCACGCTGAGCAACCATTTCAAGATCCTGCGCGGCGCGGGGCTGCTGCGGACGCGCTCGGCCGGCCGCGATCATCTCAGCGAGCTGCGCCGCGACGAATTCGAAGCGCGTTTCCCGGGCCTGCTCGACTCCGTGCTTCTTCAGGTCGAGGCATTGGAATCGGCCTGACGCCGTGAGGTCCGGCGACGCCGAGGCTTTGATCATCGGCGGCGCTTGCTGCTAGGCAGGGATATGGCCGATTTCACCGACAGCATCGTCCTGATCACCGGCGCCGGATCCGGGATCGGCGCCGCCACCGCCGCCCTGCTCGCCGCGCGCGGCGCAGAGAGACTGATCCTCGCCGATCTCGACGAGGCGAAGCTGCAGCTGGTGGCGCACAAGCTGGGCTGCGCCAGCAGCCTGGTCGGCGGCGCCGGCGCCGACCCGGCGCGCG
>JAYRLF010000574.1:0-1789 GCA_041905385.1 Allosphingosinicella sp. | reverse complement strand
AGGGCCTGCCGGTCCGCGGCCAGCGCACGCACACCAACGCGCGCACCCGCAAGGGCAAGGCTAAGCCGATCGCGGGTAAGAAGAAGTAAGAAAATCGTCTCGGGGGACGATTTTCACTTCTTCTCCGCCGGGGGCAGGCGCGAGGCTGACAGCCCGCCGGCTTCCGTCTTGGAATCTAAGGTCAGGAACACCACATGGCTCAGGCACCGCAGCGCATTCGCCGGCGCGAACGCAAGAACATCACCGCGGGCGTCGCTCACGTGAACGCTAGCTTCAACAACACCATGATCACCATCACCGACGCGCAGGGCAACGCCATCAGCTGGTCGTCCGCGGGCATGATGGGCTTCAAGGGCAGCCGCAAGTCGACCCCGTATGCGGCGCAGGTCGCGGCCGAGGACGCGGGCAAGAAGGCCGCCGAGCACGGCGTCCGCACGCTCGAGGTCGAGGTCAAGGGCCCGGGGTCGGGTCGCGAGTCGGCGCTGCGCGCGCTGCAGGCGGTCGGCTTCCAGATCACGTCGATCCGCGACGTGACCTCGATCCCGCACAATGGCGTGCGTCCGTCGAAGCGGCGTCGCGTCTGATCCGATGTTCTTCGCGTGGCCGCTGACGAGCGGCTGCGTCCATTACCCGGTCGGCGCCCGCCAGCGCCGGCCCAACCCCAGGGGACGAGAGCTTGTCTGTCAACGCAAAGAACTGGCAAGAACTGAAGAAGCCCAACCAGCTCGAGAAGAAGAGCGGTGACGGCAAGCGCAAGGCGACCTTCGTCGCCGAGCCGCTGGAGCGTGGCTTCGGGCTGACGCTGGGCAATGCGCTGCGCCGCGTCCTGCTCTCCTCGTTGCAGGGGGCCGCGGTGACCTCGATCAAGATCGAGAACGTGCTGCACGAGTTCAGCTCGCTCGCGGGCGTGCGCGAGGACGTCACCGACATCGTCCTCAACGTCAAGCAGATCGCGATCCGCATGCAAGGCGAGGGGCCGAAGCGCCTCCAGCTCTCCGCGACGGGTCCGTCCGAGGTCAAGGCGGGTGACATCGCGGTGTCGGGCGACATCGAGGTGATGAACCCCGAGCTGGTGATCTGCCACCTCGACGAGGGCGCGACGCTCAACATGGAGCTCACCGCCGACGTCGGGAAGGGCTATGTCGCCGCGGTCAACAACCGCCCGGCCGACGCGCCGATCGGCCTCATCCCGGTCGACGCGCTCTACTCGCCGGTGCGTCAGGTGTCGTACAAGGTCGATCCGACCCGCGTCGGGCAGGACCTCGACTACGACAAGCTGACGCTGACGATCGAGACCGACGGCACCGTCACCCCGGAGGACGCGGTGGGCTATGCCGGCCGCATCCTGCAGGACCAGCTGGCGCTGTTCGTCCACTTCGACGACTCGTCGGTCACGCGCTCGGCCCCGGTCGGCGTCGCGGCCCCGGCGGCGTCGGGCGGCGAGGTTGCGAGCGACACCGCGCAGATCAACCGCTACCTGCTCAAGAAGGTCGACGAGCTCGAACTGTCGGTGCGTTCGGCGAACTGCCTCAAGAACGACAACATCATCTATATCGGTGATCTCGTCGGCAAGACCGAGGCGGAGATGCTGCGTACGCCGAACTTCGGCCGCAAGTCGCTCAACGAGATCAAGGAAGTGCTCTCGTCGATGGGGCTGCGGCTGGGCATGGAGATCCCCGGCTGGCCGCCCGAGAACATCGAGGAAGTCGCCAAGAAGCTCGAGCAGGAGATCATGGGCTGATCCGCACGCGCGTAGCGTGAGCTATGCGCGAGACGGACAGCCCCGGCC
>JAYRLF010000145.1:0-9350 GCA_041905385.1 Allosphingosinicella sp. | reverse complement strand
CGAGCTCGCCGAGCGCTCGACCGGCTTCACGCGCTATCGCAGCCTCGATCTGCTCGACGACACCCGCAGCAAGCTGGACCGCGAACCGGTCGACATCGCGGTCTTGTCCTTCGGCGCCAACGACACCCAAGGCATCTATCTCGACGGGCGCGGCCATCCGTTCATGAGCGAGAGCTGGCAGCGTATCGTCAGCGAGCGGGCGGCTGCAATCGTCCGCCTGCTGCGCGAACGGGGCATCACCGTCTATTGGGTCGGCCTGCCGAAGATG
Source organism: Allosphingosinicella sp. (assembly GCA_041905385.1). Taxonomy (GTDB): domain Bacteria; phylum Pseudomonadota; class Alphaproteobacteria; order Sphingomonadales; family Sphingomonadaceae; genus Allosphingosinicella. Next base: position 9,082 of record JAYRLF010000145.1, on the reverse strand, counting down.
CGCGATCCCGCCTTCGATGCCGACATCGTCCGCATGAACCAATTCTACGCCGCGCGGATGCAGGCGCTCGACGTGCCCTATATCGAGACGGCCTCGCTGACCGTCGACGCCGAGGGGCGATACATGCCCTATTTGCCCTCCGAGCGCGGCCGCGAGCGTCGGGCGGCCCGGACCAATGACGGGATCCACATGACGATCCCGGGCTATATCCACGTCATGGCGGGGCTGTCGGAACGGATCCGCCGCACGGTCGGCGCCGCACCGCGGGCCGCCGATGCGCCGACGCCGCCCATCTCCGCCAAGGCGGGCTGACCATGCTTCCCTTCGTGGCCGCCTTCATTGCCGCCGCGGTCCAACCGACCGAACCCGAAGGTGGCTGCGTGCGCCGGCTGTGCAATGCGGCGTCGGTCGCACCTGTCCTCGCCAGCCTGCGTGCGTTGGAGCCTGGCCGGTCGCTGCACATCGTCCAGATCGGCGACAGCCACACCGCCGGCGACATGATCACCGGCGCCTGGCGTGATCGCCTGCAGGCACGGCTTGGCGACGGCGGTCGCGGCGTGCTCGCGGCGGGTCGCCCCTATGCCGGCTATCTGACCTGGGGCGTGACCGCGACGCAGAGCGAGAATTGGCAGGCCAGCGCCATCTTCGGAAACCTTTATCGCCCGGACGGGCCGCCGATCGGACTGTCCGGCTTCACCCAGTCGGGAAGCGAAGCGGGCGAATGGCTCGGCGTCCGTGCCGACATCGAGGCGCAGCGGATCGATCGTATCACGGTCTGCGCGATCATGGCTCCAGGCGCAGGCACGATCGCCCTGCGTGCCGGCAGCCGGGAGCAACGCTGGCGGCTCGACGCGCCCGCACGCCGGCCAGCCTGCCGCAGCGTCGAGGGCCGCGAGCCGTTCATGGGCGCGGAGATCGAGGTCCTGGACCGGGGACCGGTCGCGATCACCTCGTTCGCGACGTTCCGAAACGGCGGCGGGATCGTCCTGTCCAATCTCGGTGTCGTCGGCGCGCAATTCGCGCATTTCGGTCGGGCGGACGTGGCGGTGCTGCGAACCGAGCTCGATGCCTACCGCCCGGACCTGATCGTGCTCGCATTCGGCACCAATGAGGGCTTCTCCCCGACGCTGACCGCCGACCACTATGAGACCGGCCTGCGCGATCAGATCAGCCGTCTCCGGGGTCTTGCCGGCACGGACGTGCCGATGCTCCTGCTCGGGGCGCCCGACGCGGCGCGGCGAACGCCTGCGCGGGGCGGCGATGGCGATTGCGGCAATGGCTGGTCGGTGCCTGCCTTGCTCGGCGAGGTGCGGCGCCGGCAGGCGCGCGTCGCCCGCGATCTCGGCCTGGCTTATTGGGACTGGTCCGGCGCGATGGGTGGACGCTGCGCCTCGATCCGCTGGCACGAATCCGGCGACATGCGGCCCGACCGCGTCCATTTCACGCGCAGCGGCGGCGCACGGGTCGCCGCCTTGCTCGATCAGGCGCTGCTGGAGAGCGCGCCTGTCCTTCCATCCGTCCATGCCGGCGAGCGAGGCTTCTGATGCTGTTCCCAACGCTCACCTTCGGGCTCTTCTTCCTCGCCGTCTACGCCCTGGCCTGGCTGCTCCGCGGCAGCAATGAATGGCGCAAGATCGTGCTGCTGGTCGCGTCCTGGATCTTTTACGGCTGGTGGGACACGCGCTTCGTCCTGCTGCTGATCGCCAGCGGCTTGCTCAATTGGGGCGCGGCGCGGCTGATCCTCGCCGCCGACGATCGCGCGCGGCTGCGCAAGCTGCTGCTCGCCGCCGGTGTCGCCGCCAATCTGACCATCCTCGGCTTCTTCAAATATTACGGCTTCTTCATGGTGCAGCTCGATCAGTCGCTGCACGCGCTCGGCTGGGGCCGCGACCTCACCATCCTCCAGATCGTGCTGCCGGTCGGCATCTCCTTCTTCACCTTCCAGGGCATGTCCTACCTGATCGACATCTTCCGGCGGAAGACGGCGCCGGCGAGCCTGCTCGACATGACCCTGCTGATGAGCTTCTTCCCGCATCTGGTGGCGGGGCCGATCGTCCGCGCCTCCCACTTGATCCCGCAATTCGCCCGGGTGCCCGAAATGACCCGTTCGATGGCGGCAATGGGCCTGGCGCTGATCGTCTGGGGGCTCTTCAAGAAGACCGTCGTCGCGCACGAGCTGGCGGTCGGGATCGTCGATCCGGTCTTCTTCGATCCCGCCGCGCACGGCTCGCTCGACATCGCAGCCGCGGCTTATGGCTATGCCGTTCAGATCTATTGCGACTTTTCGGCTTATACGGACATGGCCGTGGGTCTCGCCGCTTTGCTCGGCTATCGTTTTCCGCACAATTTCAACCAGCCCTATCGCGCCGAGAGCCTGCAGGATTTCTGGCGGCGCTGGCACATCAGCCTGTCGAGCTGGCTGCGCGACTATCTCTATGTCCCGCTCGGCGGTTCGCGGCACGGCCTCAACCGGCTCTGCTTCGCCTTGGTCTTGACGATGCTGCTCGGCGGCCTCTGGCACGGCGCCAGCTGGAATTTCGTGATCTGGGGCGCGCTCCACGGCGGCGTGCTCGCGGCCGAGCGACTGTGGCGCGAATATAAGCCGGCTGGGGCGCCGACCCTGCCGCATTGGGCCGGCGTGCTGATCACATTCCATATCGTCCTGCTCGGCTGGATCTTCTTCCGCGCGCCCAGCTTCGATCTTGCCTTGGCCTTTCTGGGGGGGCTCGGCGGCGGCGGGCAATCGGCCTTGCTGACGCCGTTGCTGCTGGTCCTGATCCTGCTTGGCCTCAGCTTCCACTTCGCCGATCGGCCGTCGCTCGATCGGATCGCCTTGCGGGTGCGGTCGATGCCGGCGGTGCCGGTCGGGGTGGCGATCGGGCTGCTCATCCTGACGATCGACGCGATGCGGCCGGAGGGCGTCGCACCCTTCATCTACTATCAGTTCTGAGGAGCGGCCGATGCACCATGAAGCGCGTCTCGCATCAGGGGCAGGGGAGGCGCCCGCGCCGACGACCCATCCGGATCATCATGTCCACGGCGAGTCGCCGGTCGACCTGCCGCCGTCGGCCGTGCCGCTCCCCCACGGCTTGCGGTGGACCAGCATGGTGCTGGGCAGCGCGGTCGTCACGCTGGCTTTGCTCAATGCCCATGCGATCCGCGGCTGGGCCTATCAGCTGCCCAACAATGCCTTGTCGGCGCGGGCGGTCGCGGCGGCCGAAGGCTGGTACGCGCTGACCGGCCGCCTCGGCCTCAACCGTCCGGTCGAGACCATGCATGGCTGGTGGCAGGCGGCCGAGGCGGCGCAATTCGAGGGGAAGGCAAAGCGCGACGAAGGGGATTAATCCCGTTCATCCCCCTCGTCGCGCCAGGCGCGGCAATATTCCTCGAGCGCGATCGGATAGAGGCGATGTTCCTCGGCGAGCACGCGCTCGGCCAGGCTGTCCGCATCGTCGCGTGGCAGGATCTTCACCTTGGACTGGGCGATGATCGGCCCGGAATCGAGATCGCAGGTGACGACATGGACGGTGCAGCCGGCATATTCGTCGCCGGCGAGCAGGGCGCGGCGATGGGTGTCGAGTCCCTTGTGGAGCGGCAGCAGGCTCGGGTGGATGTTGAGGATACGCCCGGCCCAGCGGTCGACGAACGGTTCGGACAACAGCCGCATATAGCCGGCCAGCGCGATCATCTCGACGCCATGTTCCTCGAGCACGGCGCTGACCGCCGCATCGAATTCCTCACGGGTCATGCCCTTGTGGCTCTTTGCCCAGGTCTTGATGCCGAGCCGCTTCGCCAGCACCAGCCCACGCGCGTCCGGCACGTTCGATGCGACCAGGACGATGTCGTAGGTGCGGTCCGGATCGCGGCGCTTATGCTCCGACAAGGCCAGCATGTTGGAGCCGCGTCCGGATAGGAGGACGCCGACCCGAACCCGTTCAGCCATTATGGGTGGCGCTCCACCCGGTCCGGCCGAACCAGATTTCGGCATCGCCCGAGACCGTGCAGCCGCGCTCGCCCTCACCGATCGTGCCGATCCGCAAGACCGTCTCGCCGGCCGCTTCCAGCGCCGCGCCCACCGCATCCGCTTCCTCCGGCGCGGCGATCACGACCATGCCGATGCCGCAATTGAAGGTGCGCGCCATCTCGCTCGGCTCGATATTCCCCTGCGCCTGCAGGAAGGCCATCAGCCGCGGCTGCGGCCAGGCGCCGGCATCGATCCGCGCGTGGAGGCCGGGCGGCAGCACCCGCGGCACATTTTCGAGCAGGCCGCCGCCGGTGATGTGGGCAAGCGCACGGACCTTGTCCGCCCGGACCAGCGGCAACAGCGGGCGGACATAGATCCGGGTCGGCGCGAGCAGGGCCTCGACCAGCAGCCGGTCGGGATCGAACAAGGCCGGCCGGTCGAGCTTCCAGCCTTTGTCGGCGGCGAGCCGACGGACCAGCGAGAAGCCGTTCGAATGAACGCCGGACGAGGCCAAGCCTAGAATGATGTCGCCGGCCTTCACATCGCTTCCGGTCAGCGCGTCGTCGCGCTCGACCGCACCGACGCAGAATCCGGCAAGGTCATAATCGCCCTCGGCATACATGCCGGGCATCTCCGCCGTCTCGCCGCCGATCAGGGCGCAGCCGGCGATCCGGCAGCCCTCGGCGATCGAGGCGATGACCCGCTCGGCAACTCCGCTCTCGAGCCGTCCGGTCGCGAAATAATCGAGGAAGAAAAGCGGTTCCGCGCCCTGAACCACGAGATCGTTTGCGCACATCGCGACGAGATCGATGCCGACGCCCTCGTGCCGGTCATGGTCGATGGCGAGCTTGAGCTTGGTGCCGACGCCATCATTGGCCGCGACCAGCAGCGGATCGCGATAGCCCGCGGCCTTGAGGTCGAAGAAGCCGCCGAACCCGCCCAGCGACGCGTCGGCGCCGGGCCGTGCGGTCGATTTGGCCAGCGGCGCGATCGCCTTGACCAGGGCGTTGCCCGCGGCAATGTCGACGCCGGCTTTGGCGTAAGTATAGGTCTCTTGCTCGCTCACATGGGTCGCCTAGACACAACCCGCTTGGATTTCCACGGCCAAGTCGCCAAAAGGCGCCCGTGACGTTCCGCCGCAAGATTCCCCTCTTCGCCATTCCGTTCGCGCTGCTGGTGACGGCGGGGGCCGGCCTTCTCTACGCGCAGCTCGACGGCGCCGAGCGCGGGATCGCGCCGATCGACAGCACCAGCAATTTCGAAGTGAGCGGGATCGAGGTCGACGTCGCCGCCGACAATGCCGACCGCGCCCGAGTCGAAGGATGGCGCCGCGCCCAGCGCGAGGGCTGGCGGCGGCTCTGGTCGCGGACCACGGGTCGCCCGATCGGCCAGGCGCCCAATCTGTCGGAATCGGTGCTGAACTCGATCGTCTCCGGAATCGTCATCGAGAACGAGCAGATCGGGCCGCGGCGCTATATCGCCCGCCTCGGAGTCCTGTTCGACCGAGCCCGCACCGGCCAGATGCTCGGCGTGCAGGGACTGGTCCGGCGCTCGGCGCCGGTGCTGGTCATCCCGGTGATGACGACCGGCGCGAGCGCTTACAGCTTCGAGTTCCGCAACGACTGGCAGCGCGCTTGGGCGCAATATCGCACCGCCGGCAGCCCGATCGACTATGTCCGCACGTCGGGCAGCGGAGTCGATCCGCTGCTGCTCAATCTCGCCCAGGCGCGCCGCCGCGGGCGTGGCTGGTGGCGGATGATCCTCGATCAATATGGCGCCGCCGACATTGTCGTCGCCGAGCTCGATCTCAGGCGCGTCTATCCGGGCGGCCCGGCGATCGGACAATTCACCGCCCGTTTCGGTCCGGACGGGCAGGTGCTCGGCCGCTTCCAGCTGCGCGCCGCGAACAGCGCCGAGCTGCCGCGCATGCTCGAGGCCGGCGTGCGGCAGATGGACGCGATCTATACGCGTGCGCTCGAGGCCGGCCTGCTGCGGCCGGATCCGTCGCTGGTGATCATCGCGCCGGAGGTCCAGCAGGAGCTGGAGGAGGTGGCGACGCTCGACTTCGAGGATGTCGGCGATGAGGCAGGTCCGGCGCCGGCCGGGCCGACCGTCACCCTGAGCATCCAGGTCGACACGCCGGATGCGGGTTCGGTCCAGCGCGCCGAAGTCTCGGTCAGCCGGGTCAACGGCGTGACCTCGGCGATCACCACCAGTCTCGCACTGGGCGGCGTGTCCGTGATGCGGGTCACCTATTCGGGCGATGCGAACGCGCTTCAGGCGGCGCTGCAGGCCCAGGGCTGGCAGGTGCAGGCGCTCGGCAACGGCAATCTGAGGATATCGCGCTGAGGAAGGAAGGCAGCACGATGAACCAGATCGCGCTGCCGCTGGACTGGCCCGCGGCGGACCGGGAGGAGGATTTCCTGCTCTCCGATTCCAACCGCGCCGCGTTCGAGCATTTGCGGCGCTGGTCGCTCTGGCCGGTCATGGCGACCCTGCTGACCGGGCCGCGCAAGTCCGGCCGCAGCCTGCTCGGCCGGCTGTTCGTCCGCAAGACCGGCGGCCGGCTGTTCGACAATGCCGAGAGCCATGACGAGGAGGCGCTGTTCCATGCCTGGAACGATGCCCAGGCGCGCCGCCGGCCGCTGCTGGTCATCGCCGACGCGCCGCCGCCGCAATGGCAGGTGGCGCTGCCGGACCTGCGCTCGCGTCTCGCCGCGACCCCGCAGATCGAGATCGGGCAACCCGACGACCGCATGCTCGGCGACCTGATCGTCAAGCTGCTCGCCGATCGCGGCATCGTCGTGCCGCCCGACGTCCCCGATTATCTGGTTCCGAGGATCGAGCGGAGCTATGTTGCGGCGACGCGGGCCGTGGAATTGCTCGATCGGGCGATGTTGTCACATCATCGTCGCATTACGGTCCCAATGGCGAAGCAGACGCTCGAGGAGGCGGGAATGATCGGACGCGCACGAGGCCGCGCCTGAACGGATGAACCGGGTCCGACCCGCAGCCGCCAACGATGCGAACCTTCCGGCCGCGGGCGCCGAGGCGCCGCGCTATTTCAATCGCGAGCTTTCCTGGCTGGCCTTCAATCGCCGGGTGCTCGACGAAGCCTGCAATCCGGCGCATCCTCTGCTCGAACGGCTCCGTTTCCTGTCGATCTCGGGCAACAATCTGGACGAATTCTTCATGGTCCGGGTCGCCGGCCTCAAGGCGCAGCAATTGCTCGGCGTCGAGGAGCGATCGGCCGACGGCCTGACCTCGGGCCAGCAGCTCGCCGCGATCGCCGCCGAGGCCGACGCGCTGACCGCGAGCCAGCAGAGGGTCTGGGCCGATCTGCGCGAATTGCTGCGCGAGGCCGGGCTCGTCGTCCTTGGAGCCGAGGAGCTGAGCGAAGGTGAGGCCGACTGGCTCGACCGTCACTTCGAGGATCACGTCTTCCCGGTGCTGACGCCGCAGGCGATCGATCCGGCCCATCCGTTCCCATTCATCCCGAACAAGGGCTTCTCGCTGATCTTCGACCTCAAGCGGATTGCGGACGGCGAGCCGATTCGCGAGCTGCTGATGGTTCCTTCGACCTTGCCGCGCTTCATCCGGCTTCCCGGCGAGGCGGCGCGCTATGTCGCCATCGAGACCTTGATCCGGCGCCAAATCGGCGCCCTTTTCCCGGGCTACGAGCTGCTCGGCGGCGGCGCCTTCCGGGTCATCCGCGACAGCGACATCGAGATCGAGGAGGAGGCGGAGGATCTGGTCCGCTATTACCGCAGCGCGATCAAGCGGCGCCGGCGCGGCCGGGTGATCCGGCTCAAGCTCGAGGCCGATATGCCCGACGATCTCGAGACGCTCGTCCGCGCAGGCCTCGATGCGCGGGAGGCCCTGGTCTACGAATCGACCGGTTTCCTCGGCATCGCCGACCTCGAGATATTGGTCGAGGAGGACCGGCCGGATCTCAAATTCCCGGCCTTCTCGCCGCGTTTTCCGGAACGAATCCGCGAATATGACGGCGACTGCTTCGCCGCGATCCGCGCCAAGGATATCCTTGTCCACCATCCCTATGAAAGTTTCGACGTCGTGCTCGCCTTCCTGCGCCAGGCGGCGGAGGATCCCGATGTCGTCGCGATCAAGCAGACGCTCTACCGCGCCGGCAAACAGTCGGCAGTGATCAACGCGCTGATCGCCGCGGCCGAGGCCGGCAAGTCGGTGACCGCGGTGGTCGAGCTGAAGGCGCGCTTCGACGAAGAACAGAATCTGATGTGGGCGAGCGCGCTCGAGCGGGCCGGGGTCCAGGTCGTGTATGGGTTCATCGAGTGGAAGACCCACGCCAAGATGTCGATGGTGGTCCGGCGCGAGGAGGGGAGCTATCGCACCTACTGCCATCTCGGCACCGGCAACTATCACCCGGTGACGGCGCGCATCTATACCGATCTCAGCTTCTTCACCGCGGATCCGCGCGTCGGCCGCGACGTCAGCCACATCTTCAATTTCATCACCGGCTATATCGAGCCGCGCGGGCTCGAGCTGATCGCGACTTCGCCGACGAGCCTGCGCGAGCGGCTCTGCGCCATGATCGACGGCGAGATCGAGCATGTCCGGCAGGGCCGCGACGGCGGCATCTGGGCCAAGATGAATTCGCTGGTCGACACCGAGGTGATCGACAAGCTCTACGAAGCCAGCTCGGCCGGGGTCGACATCGAGCTGGTGATTCGCGGCATTTGCTGCCTGCGTCCGGGCGTGCCGGGCCTTTCCGAGAATATCAGGGTCAAGTCGATCGTCGGCCGCTTCCTCGAGCACAGCCGGATCTGGTGCTTCGGCAATGGCGACGACCTGCCCAATCGCGAGGCCAGCGTCTGGATCTCGTCGGCCGACTGGATGCCGCGCAATTTCGACCGGCGCGTCGAAAGCGCGGTGCCGATCGAGAACGACACCGTTCATGCCCAGATCCTGGATCAGGTGATGGTCGCCAACATCATCGACAATGAGCAAAGCTGGCGGCTGCTGCCGGACGGCAATTATCAGCGGCTGCATCCCGGCGAAGGCGAGAAGCCCTTCAACCTCCACCAATATTTCATGACCAATCCGTCGCTGTCGGGCCGCGGCGCCGCACTGCGGTCGAGC
>JAYRLF010000144.1:0-9391 GCA_041905385.1 Allosphingosinicella sp. | reverse complement strand
GACGGTCAGGCCGATCGTCCGGGGCTGGGTATAGTCTCTCGCAAAGGGGAAGGTGTAACCCAGCCCGCCGCGCAGCAGCCCCTTCTCGTCGGTGAGATTGTTCACGTAGACCGTGGCCGTCAGGTCGCCGATCCGGACTCCGGCCCGCAGGTCGAGCTGCGTGTAATGCGGCAGCAGCTGGCGCGGCGGGATGACGGCGGGATTGGTCTGGCGGACGAACAGGCCGATACGGTCGCCGACATAAGTCAGGCTTCCCCCGGCAAAGGCGGTCACGTTCGAAGAGACCGGGGTCTCGAATTCCGAGGAGATGTTCCACGACCAGCGCGGGCTGACGGGCAAGCGGTCGCCAGCGCGGCCGAACAGGATGGTGCCGGCCGGAAAGTCCTCGGTCAGCTCGGCATCGGTATAGGTGACCCAGCCGGAGATCTCCCAGCCCCGGACGGGCCTGACCGTCGACGAAAACTCGACACCGCGACTGCGGGCACCCTTGCCGTTGTTGTAGAATCCGCTCGAGTCGAGAATGCCCTGGACGAGGATGTCGTCCCATTCGATGTTGAACAGCGATAGGTCGACCGTCGCGGCGCCGCCGAGCAGCTCGCCCTTGACCCCGAGCTCATAATTGGTGGTCGTGTCCGGATCGAAGGGCGGCAGGATACCGGTTGCACCGGGTGAGTTCGGCCCGCCCGGCCGATAGCCCGTGGCCAGCCGTCCATAGATCATGAAATCATCGGTGAACCGGTAGCGCGGCGCGATCAGATAGGTGAACGGCTTGTCCTGGGTGGTCACCGGCGCGACGGTCCTCGGGAAGAGGCCGGTATAGGTGATCGCGAGCTGCTGGTCGATCACGCCGTAGCGCGCGCCCAGCTGGACGTCGAACCGGTCGGTGAAGCGGATCGTCGCGTTGGCGAAGAGTGCGACCTCCGAATAGGAAGAGACGGGCAGGTTCTGGCTGATCAGGCCGATCGGCACGGCCTGCGCCGTGACGGCCGTGATCGCCTGCGGGACGGTCGAATTCTCGTTGGTGTAGAAGGCGCCGACGAGCAGGTCGATGTCGCGCGACACCGGCAGGCCGACCCGAAGCTCCTGCGAGAACTTCTTGGTGTTGACATGCTCCTCGAGCGTAACCCCGCCGGCGGTCGGAAACGGACCCGGCGCCGCCGGCGTGCCGACGGCGATCGGGAGATAGACCCGGGAATAATCGTAGCGATCGTCGAACCGGTTGTGATTGTAGCCGGTCAGCGAGGTGATCTGCGCGTTGCCGACATTCGCCCGGATCGTCATGCTGTAGGCCTGCAGCTCCTGCCGGACCCAGCCGGTGTCTGGCAGGGTGTTCTGCGCATAGGGGCCGACCGCCTCCTCGACATAGGCGCTTGCGCCGATGTCGCGCTCCTGGTGGGCGGCGCTCAGGGTCACCGAGATGTCGTCGGTCGCCTGCCAGAGCAAGGCGAGGCGTCCCCCCATATATTCGATGTCGTTGATGTCCTCGGCGCCGGTGCGGACATTGTCGATCCAGCCGGCCTCGCGGCGCCAGTAGCCGCTGGCGCGCAGTGCAACCCGATCGCTCAGCGGGACATTGACCGCGCCCCTGACAGCATGGCCCCAGTCGTCGCTGTGCGCGACCCGGCTCGCCGAGACCTGGACACGCCCGCTCAGCTCGTCGAGCGAGGGCGCGATCGTGCGGAACTTGAGCAGGCCGCCCAGCGTCGAGGCGCCATAAAGCGTTCCCTGCGGCCCGCGCAGGATCTCGATGCTGGCAAGGTCGCTCGCGTCGACCTCCGGCGTCGCAAACCCGGAGGCGAACAGCGAGGAGCCGCCATAAGGGATGTCGTCGATCAGCGTCGCAACGGTCGGCGTCGAGAAGCCGCCGGTCGTCACGCCGCGGATCGCGATCGTCGGCGCGCCCGAATTGCCCAAGGTGATGCCGACGCTCGGAACCCGCGCGAAATATTGGCGCAGATCGGTCTGGTTGGTTTCCTGGAGTGCCTCGGCGGGAATGACGGAGATCGGCACCGGCACGTCGAGGAGGCGCTCCTCGATCTTGCGCGCGGTGACGATGATCTCATTCTCGTCGGCCTCGGCGCTCGCTGAGGCGTCGGCTTGCGCCTGCTGGGCCAGCGCGTGCGTCGGGATGGCAAAGGCCGCTGCCATCAGAACGGACGCCGAACCCAGGAGACGATGACAACGACGGTTCATTTCGGACCCCCTTCCCCTATCTCAGTTGGTCGCCCCGACGGCGACAGGTTCCAGTCTCGGCGATTGCCGGGTCGAATGGTCGCGCTTATGCGCCGCCGAATTTACGGTTCGCGACATCGCTCTTGGCCGCATCGCGGCAGGCATTCCGCGCAGCGCGCTCGGCGGCGCGCCGAACGCCTGGCGATAGGCGCGCGAGAATTGCGTCGGCGAATTGAACCCGGTCGCCAGCGCGATCTCGAAGAGGGGCAGCGAGCTCTCGCGGAGAAGCTGGCGCGCCTGGGCCAGCCGCAGGCTCATATAATGGGCGTGGATGCCGCAGCCAAGCGACCGCTCGAACGCGCGCTCCAGCTGACGCAGCGAGGTACCGGCGATCGACGCCAGCACCCCGCGCGGCAGCGGCTGCTCGATATTGCCTTCCATCGTCTTCAGCACCTCGAGCAGGCGGTCGTCGCGAATCCCCCAGCGCGCGCGCAGATCCATGCGCTGCGGATCCAGGCCCTCACGGACATGGGTGTGCAGGAACCACTCGCTGACCGCATGGGCGAGATCGCGGCCATGATCCCTGGCGATCAGCGCGATCATCAGGTCGAGCGCGGCGATGCCGCCGGAGCAGGTGATCCGCGCGCCGTCGATCTCGAACAACGAGCGCGACAGCTCGATCGAGGGAAACGTTTCGCGGAAGGCGGGGGCGTGCTCCCAGTGGATCGTGCAGCGGCGACCCTCGAGCAGGCCCGCGCGGGCAAGCAGGAACGGACCGCCCGAGACGCCACCGATCGTGACGCCGAACGCCGCGAGGCGGCGCAACCAGGCGAAGGTTGCGGGATCGTTGAAGTCGGCGGGATTGCCGCCGGCGCAGACCAGCACGAGGTCGGCGCTGTCGGGCTCTTCGCCGCAGCGCCATTCCGGCGCGATCGCGCTGCCGCTCGACGAGGCCGCGGGCCTGCCGTCCGGCGTGGCGCGCCACCAGCGGTATAGCTCCCGGCCCGAGAGCTGGTTCGCGGCGCGCAGCGGCTCGACCGCCGAGGTGTAGGACATCAGCGCGAAATCCGGGATCAGGAGGAACCCGACCTGCACGGCGCCCACCGTCAGCCCGCCCGGTCGGTCTTGGCGACCGGCACGAAGAACTCGGCGCTGTCCTCGACCTGCGGCGGCTGCAGCAGCGCCCGCTGCTCCTCAGTGCACAGGTCCAGCAACTCGTCCGGCCAGCGCGGCCGCATCCAGGCCATGTGCATCGGCGCATATTTGTAGAACAAGGCGCGCCGCCGGTGCGGCGCCGTCCACGGAAAGGCGCCATGCGTCAGCGCCTCGGTGAAGATGATCGCATCGCCGGGCTCGACCGCCGGGCTGACCGCGGCCGACGGATCGCTCCAGTCGACAAATTGGCTGGGGCAGGGAAAGTTGGCCTTGTGGCTGCCGGGAATGCAGGCGAACCCGCCCTGACCCGGCGGGATCTCGTTGAGGACGTAGGAAACCACGGTGAGGGCGCTGAAGATCGCGCCATTCTGAGCATGATAGGAAGCCGCATGCATATAGGGCGTCCCGCCGAGGTGCAGCTGGTGCGCCGACGCGCCTGCGTCGGTAAAGATGAAATAGGCATGGTCGAGCCGGAAGGTGGACGCAGTCTTGAAGTCGATGCCGCCGACCCAGGCCCTCAGATAGGGCATGACGCTCGGCTGGTCGATGAGATCGCGGAACGCGACATGTTGCGCGAGCAAAGCCGGGTAACTCCGGGCAGACGGAATGTCCGAGATCGCGTTGCAGGGGTCATCGATCCCGAAGCTGTCGACGACCTCGTTCAGCCGCTCGACTTCCCTGCCACTCAGTGCGTGCTTGATCACAAGATATCCGTTCAGATCGAACAGATACCGCTCCGTTTCGCTGACCATTCGCCCTCCCAAGGATTTGATCAGCGCCGCGTGCCGGCGCATGGACAAAACCTGGCTCACTCTACCTTCGAGGCGGAATTGCGCGATTGGGGATTTCGGCTAATAGATTCGATATCTGATCATGACTCGCCGCTACGAACAGATGCTGCGCGCCGCGCCCCTGGTCGCCGGCCAGTCCCATATCGTCGGCGAGGGCGTGATCCACCGCCCGGACGGGCTCCCCTTCTGGATGCTGCACCTGACTCGCGAGGGCACGGCCTGGTGGGCGCCTCGCGAGGGCGCCGCGTTCGACTCGGTCGCCGGCGACCTGGTCCTCGTTGGGCCGGACGTCGCCCAGCGCTACGGCGTTCGCGGCGGCGCGGAATGGAGCACGCTCTGGTTCGTGTTCGAAGGCCTCCCTCATGTCGAGCGATGGCTGCCGAGCTGGCCGTCGCTGGGCGCGCGCCATTACAAGCTGTCGCTGGCCGGCTTCACCCAGGAACATCGGGCCGCCGTCGAGACGCTGCTGATCGACGCCCATCGCTATGCGACCAGCGGGCTGCCCAACGATCGCTGGCTCGGCCTCAATGCGCTCGAGGGTGCGTTGATCTGGATCGACGGCGCGAGCCCGATGTCGGTGGCGGCGCGCGTCGACCCACGGCTCCGGCGGGTGATCGACCATATCTTCGCGCATCTGAACGAACCCCTTACCCTCGACCGGCTCGCCTCGATCGCGATGCTGTCGGTCCCGCAGCTGGGCCGGCTGTTCAAATCGACCTTCCACCAGAGTCCGATGCATTTCGTGGAGGCGACCCGGATCGCGCGCGCCAAGGAGCTGCTCGAGCTGACGCCGCTGCACGTCCATGCCATCGCCTGGGACGTCGGCTTCGCAAGCCCCTATTATTTCTCCTCCCGATTCCGGCGCCATGTCGGCGAAAGCCCGTCCCAGTATCGCAGGCGCGTGTCGAGCTGAGGTGCGATCGACGCGATGCCGAGGGGCTGGCGCGGACGGTGCCCTGTCGCCCGCGCGCCCCATTGTCGCCGCCCGCTCCTCCTGATAGCCGCCTGCGTTCATGAAGATCGCGATCTGCACGCCACTGCACGGCGACCCCAAGGCGGAATTCACGGCCTCCCTGGTCCAGCTGGTGGCGGCGACCTATGAATCCTGGTCCGCCGAGCGCGGGCAGCTCGAGATCCGCTATCTCACCGCCTCTGGATCGAACCTGCCCGGCAATCGCGAAACGCTGGTCGACATGGCGGTCGAGACCGCCGCGGACTGGATCCTGTGGGCCGACTCCGACCACAGCTTTCCGCGCGACAGCCTGCTGACCCTGCTCGCCGCCGGCCAGTCGGTCGTCGGCACCAACTATCCGCGCCGCGGCGGCGACCATGAGCCGGTCGCCGCGACCTACGACGAGTCCGGTCGGGCCCAGCTCGTCTGGACGACCGAGGAAAAGGTCCGCGACAAGGTCCTCGAGGAGGTCTCGTTCACCGGTTTCGGGCTGATGCTGATGGGCCGTCGACACGATCCGCGACCTGCGGCCATTGTTCACTGCGGAGACCGGCTACGGCATGTCCAACGAGGATGCGGTCGCGTGCCACAAGATCCGCGCCGCCGGCCACCACGTCTTCGTCCACCATCCGCTGTCCTGGCAGATCGGACATGTTACGACCCAGGTGCTGACCAACGCGCAGGCGCTTGCGCTCCGGCACAGGCGGGAGATCAGGCGGCACGTAACCGCAGGGTCGGCGGCGAAACCGAAGGCCTGAGAAGCCCAGGGAATGCGCCATTTCGGATCATCGCGCTCGGCCTCGAGCGAGGTGGTTCCCCCGCCGGTTCGGCTCGGCTAGCATCGTTCCATGATCGAAACCTTCGCCTTGGCCATCGCGCTGGTCGCGCTCCAGGATGCGGCAAGCCCCATCCACCTCGCCTGCGCCGGCGAGGGCATCCATCGCCGCAGCACCTCATCGACCGGCCGGCTCTCCGACGGCACGACCGCGACCGTCAGCGGCACGGCGATCGAGGATTATGCCGACCATGTCCGGATCGAGCTGGCCGGCGCCGACGGCCGGATCCGCGTCCCCGCCGGGCTGATGCCCGCGCTGCGCTACGGCGGCGAGGACGGCTGGTGGCCGCTGCGCGACGTCGAATATTCCGACAACGAGATCCGCGCCCGCTTCTCGCTCAATTTCATGAACAATCCGCGCATCGTCGTCGACCGCATCACCGGCCACGTCTCGATCCGCGGCAAGAGCGGCAATTTCAGCGGCCAGTGCGAGGCCTATGATCCGGCGACCGTGCGGCGCCGCTTCTGATCGACGCCGGCTTCATGTCGGCGCCACCGTCCGCATTAATGGCCGGATCGAGGACATCCTGGAACGTGCGCAGCGCCTCGGCGCGGTGCCGCGCAAGATAGCGCACGATGCGCGCGTTCGAGAGCAGTCGGTCCAGAAAGCCGCGGATCAGGACGAGGTCGATCGCATCGTCCCGGTAGCGCGCTTTCGCCGATTCGAGCTGCCGCTCGAGCGCCTCCCATTTGCGCCGCATCGTCGCGAGCTTGGCCTCGCTGATCGCGCGACCGTGGCGGCTCAACCTGTTGACCAGGCCCTCGTCGGGGGCGATCGCCACGACGGCGCGGGCATGGGACGCGGTGTACAGATCCATGTCCGCCATCGACCGCGCCAGTTCGACCTGCAGGGGCGGCATCAGCACGCGCAGGGCGCAGAGCGCTTCAATCGAGACAGGCTTGCCGCGCAGCAGGTCAGCGGCTTCCGGGCACACGCCAAGGACTCGGTCCACGACCGCGCTGGATGCGGGCTGATCGACGAAGCTGGGCCTGCGCCCACCGGTCGTTTTCACGGGCCTCGCCTTGTCCGCGGCCGCGGCTGGCGCGAGAGCCGCGTCGGCAGCGTCTCGACACCTTCTTCCCGCAGCAATGTCATGAATCCAGGATCCGCCAACAGGTCCCGCAGCGCCAGGCTTGCCCGGTCAAGCTGGCGGCGCGTGCTGCGGGCGCGTTCGATCAATGCGCGCTTGCGCTGCAGGACCTCGTCGAATTCCTTGAGGAGGGCCTTGGTGGTCGCCCCGGCCGACCAGGCAGACTTGCTCACAGGCCGCCCGTCAACGAGGTCCGCGCCGCCAGGGACTCGATCATTTCGAGATCATCGTAGCGGAAGGCGTCCAGCGCGAAGCCGTTCCGGTCCGCGAGCCTCAGCAACCCCGGTCTGATCGCCGCATCGGGCAGGAGATAATAATCGCGCGGGCCCTCGTTGGCCGGATCCATCCGCACCAGCAGGAAGAAGGTCGGTCCGGGCGCGGCGCGGATCCGGACCTGCCAGCGAAGCTGCCCCGCCTGGGTCCGGCTGCAGCGCAGCGTCACGATGTCGAGCGCGACTTCTTCGTTGACAAGAAGCTGCTCGGTGCCGGGGACGACGCGGACCGTGCCACCGGCCGCCGCGACTCTGCCGGCAACCTGGTGGGCGACGTCTTGCCGGACGCAGCGGGTCCGCCGGCGCTCCTCGACGAACCGGCAATCGAAGTGGGGCGTGTAGCCGATCAGCGCATAGGCGCGCAGCAGGCTGCCGAAGCGCAACACGTAGTTGGAGCGCGAGGGCGTGTAATGGCATCGATTGATCAGGTCGGCATTGAGCGCGCCCTGCTCTTTCAGCAGGCGGCGCAAGCCGTCGAGCATCTCGGCGTCGGTGAAGCGGGCGGCGCGGGCGGCGATCTTCGCCTGCGCCAGTCCGAACATCTCGGGATCGACGATCGCCTCGAACGCACCATCCGAGCGGACCTGGGCGAGCGGCTGATTGCGGACCCAATGCTGCTGCAGCTTGTACGAGACCCGCCCCCAGACGCCATGACCGATATATTTTTCGTTGGTGAGCAGCTCGTGGACGACCGGGCGGGACCAGGGGCGGCCGGTATGGGCGGTCAGGCCGCGCGCATTGAGCCGCTCGGCGATCTCGCGCTCGGACAGACCTTCGTCGACGAACCAGGCGAACATCTCCCGGACGATCGCGACCTCGTCCGGCGGGCCGGGCACGAGGATGACGCGGTCGGAATGGACGCCCTTGGTCTCGCCCCGCGGCAGCACAAATCGCGGGCGTCGATCGCGATCGACCACCATCCGGCGAAGCCCGAAACCGGCGAACCCGCCCAAACCGAAGCCGCGCCGGGCGGGATTGGCCTGGCCGTCATAGACCTTGACCGAGAGTTCCCGGCTATATTCGCCGGCCATGATCCGCTTGACCGCCTTGAGGATGGCCGAGCCGATGCTGCCGTCATTCTCGAACGGCTCCGCACAGTAGATGACCTCGATGCCGGCCCGCCTGCAACGCAGCTCGTGCATGGCGGCCTCGTCGGGATCCTGGAACCGCCCCAGGCGGCTGACGTCATAGACGAGCAAAGCGCTGAACTCGGCTTGTCCCGCCTCGATTTCCGCGAGCAGCCTCAGCAAAGCTGGCCGACCTTCGATCGTCAGGCCGCTGCGACCGGCGTCCGCATAGGTCTGGACGATTTCGTAGCCGCGACCGGCGGCGTAGCGGCGGATGGCGCGCGCCTGATTGTCGAGCGAGTATCGCTGGTGCTCGGTCGACATGCGGACATATTCGGCTGCCCTGACTGGACGGGTCTCGGCCTCGATCCGGGGCGAAGGGGACGCGCTTCGAGCCATTGCGCCGGTCTCCTCCCGCGCAAGCATTTGAAGGCTGTCGTGCGGAACCGCCGGCGGGCGCGACCGTTCCACCCATCAAACCAAATGAGGGAGATATTCTCATGGGACGCACCGTCGGAATCAGCCTTGGCGGCCTCATCCTTCTCATCGTGATTGTCGCGATCCTGTTCTGATCGCAAAGACGGCGTAACTAGCGGGTCGAGGGCTTCGCGCGCTCGGCCCGCGGACGCCGCAAACCGAACAAGGAGCGTGCGCGCCGCTCGAGCCGCGCCGCTTTCTCCTCCAGCACCGCCGCGCCCTCAACCAGCGCCTTGGCCGCGTCGCCCGAGACGAATTGCGACAAGCTGCGAAAGCGGTCGGCGTCTTCCCGGATTTCGGTGACCAATTTGCGGGTGCGTGGGGGCATGCGGGGCCAATAGTCGACCCGCCAGTTCCGTTGCATCGGCGAAACTACGTAGGCAGACGGACTCGCCCGGCCGGCCCGTCCACGCGATGAATCGACGCAGAACCGGCCATCCTCCCAGGCACGAACCTGCCGAAATACGTCAGCAGGACGCCACAACCTTCGAAATTCCGGCGTCCTGCTGGCGCTTGCGTGGCGTCAACGGGTTCAACGCCACGGGCTGCACAAAGCGGCAGGCGCGCCCCGGTTCCGTC
>JAYRLF010000143.1:6601-9394 GCA_041905385.1 Allosphingosinicella sp. | reverse complement strand
CGCTCGACACGCTCTTGGCCGGGATCCGCGCCATGGTCGAGATCACCGCCTCGATCTCCTTGGTGGTGATCGTCTTCTTGCGCTTCGACGGCACCACCAGCATCTGCATCGCGCCGACCTCGTCGATCACGTCGATCGCCTTGTCAGGCAGCTTGCGGTCGCTGATGTAGCGGGCCGATAGCTCGACCGCGGCCTTGATCGCATCGGGCGTGTACTTGACCGCGTGATGCTCCTCGAAGGCGGAACGCAGGCCGGTCAGGATCTTGATCGTGTCCTCGATCGTCGGCTCGTTGACGTCGATCTTCTGGAACCGGCGCAGCAGCGCCCGGTCCTTCTCGAAATGGTTGCGGAACTCCTTGTAAGTGGTCGAGCCGATGCAGCGGATCGCGCCGTTGGAGAGCGCCGGCTTCAACAAGTTCGACGCGTCCATCGCGCCGCCGGAGGTGGCGCCGGCGCCGATCACGGTATGGATCTCGTCGATGAACAGGATCGCATGCGGCAGCTTCTCGAGCTCCGACACGACCGCCTTCAACCGTTCCTCGAAATCGCCGCGATAGCGGGTGCCGGCGAGCAAGGCGCCCATGTCGAGCGAGTAGATCACGGCGGGCTTGAGCACGTCGGGCACGTCGCCCTCGACGATCTTGCGCGCCAGGCCTTCCGCGATCGCGGTCTTGCCGACGCCGGGATCGCCGACATAGAGCGGGTTGTTCTTGGAGCGGCGGCAGAGGATCTGGACGGTCCGGTCGACCTCCGGTCCGCGGCCGATCAGCGGATCGACCCGGCCTTCCTGGGCCTTCTCGTTGAGATTGAAGGTGAACTGCTTGAGCGCGGATTCGGGCTTCTTCTTGCCGTCCTCCTGCTTGGCCTCCTCGGTGCCCTTTGGCTCGGAGGGCGCGGCGGCGGGCTCGCCCTTGCCAACGCCGTGGCTGATATAGGTGACGGCGTCGAGGCGGCTCATGTCCTGCTGCTGCAGGAAATAGACGGCATAGCTCTCCCGCTCCGAGAAGAGTGCGACCAGCACATTGGCGCCGGTCACCTCGTCGCGGCCGGACGACTGGACGTGGAGGATGGCGCGCTGGACG
This sequence comes from Allosphingosinicella sp., assembly GCA_041905385.1. Taxonomy (GTDB): domain Bacteria; phylum Pseudomonadota; class Alphaproteobacteria; order Sphingomonadales; family Sphingomonadaceae; genus Allosphingosinicella. Next base: position 8,312 of record JAYRLF010000143.1, on the reverse strand, counting down.
ACGCGCTGGAAGCCGCTGGTCGGCGAGGGATCGTTCTCGGCCTCGACCTTCAGCGCCTCGAGCTCATTGTCGAGATAGTGGCGGACCTGGTCCTTCAACTCGCCGAGGTCGACGCCGCATGCTTCCATGACGCGGCCGGCATGGACGTCCTCGATCAGGGCCAGGAGAAGATGTTCGAGCGTGGCATATTCGTGCCTGCGGTTGCTCGCCTCCGAAAGGGCGTTGTGCAACGTCTGCTCGAGTTCACGGGCGAAAGACGGCATTTCTACACTCCTCGGGCCCGCAGGGGACTCGCGGGCCTCTCGGCCCCAATGTCGGGTCTCGCTGCCATCGCATCAAGCGTGCCTGCAAAACAGTTGGGGAAAACACGGGCCGCGGCTTTCGTTCCGCCCGGATTCATTTCTTGAACAGGTCGTCGGCGCTGCTGCGGAAGGCGCGCGAGCTTTCCAGCTTCGCCTTCACCCGCGCGATCTCGGCCTCGAGCAGGATGATCCGCGCCTCGAGCTCGTCGACCGACAGCGGATCCAGGTCCTGCTTGCCGAGCAGCACCAGGGGATCGTCCGGCTTGTCCGGAAACAGTTCGTCGAGATCCATGGCGCAAGACTCCTAGGCTGAGCGCGCCATGTCAAGCGACGGTCATTCGGAGCCGAGGCAGTTGGTCTCCTGGCAGGTGACGGTGGCGGCGACCAGGATGAGGGCGACCGCGCCGACGCCGATCGCGACCCAGCCCAGCGTCGACACGCCAGCGCGCGGTCCACGAAGCTGACCGTCCTGACCGGTCAGCGGCCGTCCGGCCACCGACAAGGCGAGGCCCTGGCGGCGCGCGCCGAAGCCGAGCTCGAGCCCTTCGCCGAACCGCGTCGCGATCCGCCCACCCGCCGCCTCGCTGCGCAGCATCGGCGCCATCACCAGGCCGGCGCGCGGCCGCTCGCGCGCCGTATCGCCGCCGATCGGCAGGCGCAGCCGCGCGCCGGCGAAACTCCCGGTCTCGGTCGCGGCGATGGGCTGGTCGCGGACCAGCTCGGCGGCGAAGGCCGGACTTGCGACGAGTTGAGTTGCAATCAGGCTGGCAATGGCAAGCGATCGGATCATATTTCCCCCCGTGGCGCCGGACTCGACGGAGTCTAGGCGCTGCTCGGGGGAGCGTTCATCGGAACCAGTGCTAAGTCAATCAGATCGTTCCGATATTTTCATGATCTAAGGTTGCAGAGGGGGGCAATGACGGACCTGCCGCAGGAGATGAATGCGATCGACCCGGCCGAGACGGGCGGGCCGGAGGTGCTGACGCTCGTTCGACGGCCGGTGCCGGTGCCCGGCCCGGGCGAGGTTCTGATCAAGGTGGCCGCTGCCGGCGTCAACCGCCCCGACGTCGCCCAGCGCCGCGGCCTCTACCCGCCGCCGCCGGGCGCACCGACCATCCCGGGCCTCGACGTCTCGGGCATCGTGGTCGCGGCCGGCGCCGGCCTCGGCGATATCGAGCTCGGCCAGCCGGTCTGCGCGCTCGTCGCGGGCGGCGGCTATGCCGACTATGTCGCGGCGCCCGCCGGCCAGTGCCTCCCGGTTCCGAACAGCCTGAATATGATCGAGGCGGCCGCGCTCCCCGAGACCCTGTTCACCGTCTGGACCAACCTGTTCGAGCGGGCCTTCGCTCGCGAGGGCGAGACGGTGCTGATCCACGGCGGCACCAGCGGCATCGGCACGATGGCGATCG
>JAYRLF010000143.1:0-6591 GCA_041905385.1 Allosphingosinicella sp. | reverse complement strand
TCACCTGCGGCAGCGACGAGAAATGCCGCCGCGCCGAGGAGCTCGGCGCCGGCCACGCGATCAACTATCGCAGCCAGGATTTCGTCGCCGAGGTCCAGCGGCTCACCGACGGCAAGGGCGTCGAGATCGTGCTCGACATGGTCGGCGGCGACTATCTGCCCCGCAACCTCGCCTGCCTGAGCGAAGAGGGACGCCACGTCACCATCGCCGTCCAGGGTGGCGCCAGGTCCGAGCTCAACCTCGCCTCAGTGATGATGCGTCGGCTGACCCTGACCGGGTCCACGCTGCGCGCCCGCTCGGTCGAGTTCAAGTCGATGGTCGCCGACGAGCTCGCCCACATGGTCTGGCCCTATGTCGAGGAAGGGCGCCTGCGGCCGGTAATCGACACCACCTTCCCGCTCGCCGAGGCCGCCGCGGCGCACCGGCGAATGGAGGCCGGCGAGCATGTCGGGAAGATCGTGCTGACGATCGAACCTTCACCCTCCCAAAGCTGACGCTTCGCGCCGTGAAGCGTGGCGGGTGAGGGCAATTTGATGGGGCCATAAGGAAGCTGGATTCCCGCGTTCGCGGGAATGACGGTAGGAGGCTTCGACCTAGGGGGCCTCAATGGAACAGCTGATCCTTCACGAATATGCCGCGTCCGGAAATTGCTACAAGGTCCGGCTGACCGCCGCCTTGCTCGGCCTGCCGCTCGAGCGGCGCGAATATGACATCATGAAGGGCGAGACGCGCACACCCGATTTCCTCGAGCGGGTCAACGCCAACGGCCGCATCCCGGTGCTGCAGGCCGGCGACCGCTTCATCCCCGAGAGCAACGCCGCCTGTTTCTACGTCGCCGACGGTTCGCACCTGATCCCGGCCGACCGGTTCGACCGCGCCGACATGCTGCGCTGGATGTTCTGGGAGCAGTATAATCACGAGCCGAACGTCGCGACCCTGCGCTTCTGGTACGGCTGGGTCGGCGAGGCCAATTGGTCCGACCTCCAGCGCGCCAACCTGCCGGCCAAGCGCGCCGCCGGCGAGGCCGCGCTCGCCTTGATGGACGAGCATCTCGGCCGCGCCGACTGGTTCGTCGGCAAGGCCGCGACGCTCGCCGACATCGCGCTCTACGCCTACACTCATGTCGCCGAGGGGGGCGGCTTCCGCCTGGCCGATTATCCGAACGTGCAGCGCTGGCTGGCGCGGGTGGCAGCCCTGCCGAACTACATCGCCATGGACGCCTGACCGGTCAAGCGCCTACTCCGTACATGATCAGGATTCCCTCGGCCGGCTCGGAACCCGGATTCCACAATTCGTGCGGCATGCCGGCCGGAACGATGATCATCGTCTGATCGCGCAACGCGAATTCATGGCCGCCGATCCGCGCGCGGCCGCTGCCGGCGCGCTGGACGATGATCAGGCTGGGGAAGGGATTGGTCTGGTCGTCCGGATCGCGATTGACGTGCTGGCCGGGAAGGATGCCCCACCAGCCGCTGCGCAACTGACCGGCATATTGCAGCACCGACACCTGGCCGCCATGCGCCTCCTTGGCGCTGGCGAAGCCGAACGGGATGATCTCGGGCAGGCCGGTCGTCCAGAAATGGGCGAGCACGGCCCGGTCGAGCCCGGACTCGTCGACGGCGTCGCGCGACATGCCGTTGACCATGCGCGCATTCATCAGGGTCACGTCGCTCGCGCGCGCCCGCACCGACGCGGTCAGCGCGGTCATCCGGCCTTCGACGATGTTGCGGAAGGTCGCGCCGCTCAGCGAATCGACCCAGGTCGGCACCGTCGGCGCACCGCGCGTGACTCGCACCGCGGCGGCGCGGCCGTCGCGCGCCGGGTCTGCATCCACCGTCCAGACCGTGCCGTCGACGTCGACGCCGAAGGTGACGTCGACGATCATCGGGTCGCGCGCATAGTCTGCGGCGAGCCGATGCAGCTGCGTCTCGACGAAGGCCGGGGTGACGGGCGCGCTCGGCTGGGCCTGCGCGGCGGCGGTCGACGAAAGCAGGGGCAGCAACCAGGTCCAGCGCATCCGATATCTCCTCTCAACTGTGTTAGAGGACTATATCACCATCAGGAAATTAAACAAGCGTTTAATTTGAGCCGTCCCGAAGCCCGTGCGCCAGCACCTCGGCGAGCGTGTCGACGAAGGCGGCGAGGCTCGGTTTCGACACCGGCCGGTCGATCTTGTCGGCGGTCGCCTCGCGCTGGCGCTCGGCGATCAGGAAATGGGCGAGCGGGCCGATGCAGATCAGATGGACGATCTGCGGATCGAAGCGGCGCGCCTCGGGTCGCAGCGGCATCAGCGCCAGCGCCTTCTCGGTCAGCGCCATGAAGCCGCGCAGCTTGCTCGCCGCCTCCGGATCGAGCAGCCGATTCGGATCGAGATGCTCGCGCATGATCATCGGCGCGAGGTGCGGCCGGCTCGACAGCACGTCGGCGAAGGTCTCGACCAGACGCCGCTCCGGCGCGGCCAGGTCGGAATCGAAGCTTGCCGCCTCGAGCCGCCGCCCCGCCTCGGCCGTCGCCTCGTCGATGATCGCATCATAGAGGCCGGCCTTGCTGCCGAAATGATAGGAGACGAGCGCGCGATTGGCGCCGGCCGCGGCGGCGATCTCGCTGATCGTCGTCGCCGAATAGCCCTTGCGCGCGAACAGGCCCGCCCCGGCCTCGAAGATCGCGGCGCGGGTCGCGGCGCTGCGCGCCTGGCCGGCTATCGCGCCGGCTCCTTGAGCGCGAAGCGCTGCAACTTGCCGGTCGCCGTCTTCGGCAGCGCATCGACGAATGCGACCTCGCGCGGATATTTATAGGGCGCGATCGCCGCCTTCACATGATCCTGCAGCACGGCGACCATGCCGGCGTCGGGCGCATAGCCCGGGGCGAGCACGACGAACGCCTTCACCTTCTGGCCGCGCTCCTCGCACGGCGCGCCGATCACCGCGCATTCCTGGACCGCGGCATGAGAGTAGAGCGCATTCTCCACCTCGGGCGCGGCGATATTGTAGCCCGAGGAGATGATCATGTCGTCGGAGCGGGCGAGGTACCAGAAATAGCCGTCCTCGTCCTTGCGATAGGTGTCGCCGGTGACGTTCCAGCCGTCGACCACATAATTTGCCTGCCGCGCGTCGTCGAAATAGCGGCAGCCGGTCGGCCCCTTGACCGCGAGCCGGCCGGTGCCGCTCGCCATTGGCCGGTTCTCTTCGTCGAGGACGGTCGCGACATAGCCCGGCACCGCCTTGCCGGTCGCGCCCGGGCGGATGTCGTCGCCCGAGGCGGAAATGAAGATGTGCATCATTTCGGTCGCGCCGATCCCGTCGACGATCCGGATCCCGGTCGCCTCGCGCCAGCCATGCCAGGTCGCGGCGGGGAGATGCTCGCCGGCCGAGACGCAGGTCCTGAGGCAGGCGATGTCGCGCTCGGCGAGCATCGGGATCATCGCCTTGTAGGCGGTCGGGGCGGTCGCCAGCACGGTCACCTGGTGGCGGGCGATCGCATCGAGCAAGGGCGCCGGCCCGGGCGTCTCGATCGTCACCGCCGCCCCGCCGAACCGCCACGGGAAGATCAGCAGCATGCCGAGCCCGAAGGTGAAGGCGATCGGCGCCGAGCAGGCCCAGCGGTCGCCGGCCCGCGGCGCCAGGACGTGGCGGGCGAAGCTGTCGGCGCAGGCGAGCACGTCGCGATGATAATGGACGCAGCCCTTGGGCATGCCGGTCGTGCCCGAGGTGAAGGCGACCAGGGCGACGTCGTCGCGATGCGTGTCCACCGCGGCGAAGCCCGGCGCCACCGCCTCGAGTCGCCGCTCGAGCGGCCCGGTGCCGGCGTCGCCGTCATAGCAGAGCAGCGAGCCGACCCCGCCGGCCGCCTCGAAATCGGCGAGAAAACGCGAATCGACGATCGCATGGCTGATCCGTGCCCGCTCGAGGATGGTCGCGATCTCGCCGGCGCGCAGCATCGGCATGGTCGCGACGACGATGCCGCCCGCCTTCAGCACGCCGAGCCAGCAGGCGAACAGCATCGCATTGTTGGGCCCGCGCAGCAGCACGCGGTTGCCCGGCACCAGTCCTTCCTCCTCGGTCAGCAGCCGCGCGATCCGGTCGGACAGGTCGCGCATCCGGCCATAGCTCCAGGCGCCGGCATCGTTGACGATGGCGAGCGCGTCCGGATCCTGCCGGTCGATCAACTCGACGGCTGCGTTGAGCCGCTCCGGATAGTGCAGCTCGGGCAGGTCGAACAGGAAATCGGGCTGCGCCTCGGGCGGCGGCAGCCGGTCGGCGATATAGGAGTCGCGATGGGCCGTGCTCACTCGGGCACCATCGCAATCGTCTCGATCTCGATCTTCGCGGCGGGCTCGACCAGCTCGCTCACCCCCATCACCGCCATGGCCGGAAAATTGCTGCCCATCAGCGCGCGCCAGGCCGCGCCGATCTCCTTCACGCTGGCGCGATATTCGGCGACGTCGGTGACGTAGCAGCTCATCCGGACGATATGCTCGGGGCCGGCGCCGTCTTCGGCCAGGATCGCCAGCGTGTTCTTGAGGATCTGGCGGAACTGGCCGGCCAGGTCGGCGGCCTCGAACCGTTCCTCCTGGGTCCAGCCGACCACGCCGGCGGTGAAGATCATCCGGCCCTGCGCGGAAATCCCGTTCGAATAGCCTTTCGGCCGCGGCCAGCCGGACGGCTGCAAGATTCTCATGGACGATGCTCCGACAAATGGTGGCGGGCGATCACGACCTTCTGCACCTCGGACGCGCCCTCATAGATCCGCAAGGCCCTGATCTCGCGATAGAGGCTCTCGACTGGCACGCCATGGGTGACGCCGAGCCCGCCGAAAATCTGCACCGCCTTGTCGATCACCGCCTGGGCGCGGTCGGTCGCGTGCAATTTGGCGAGCGCCGCCTCGCGGCTGTTGCGCTGCCCTTTCACGTCGCGCAGCCAGGCGGCACGGTAGACGAGCAGGGCCGAGGCATCGACGTCCAGCACCATCTCGGCGAGCATCGACTGGACGATGCCATTGTCGGCGAGCGTGCCGTCGCCCAGTCTGCGGGCGAGCGCGCGCGCCGTCGCCTCATCCAGCGCCCGCCGCGCAAAGCCGAGCGCCGCCGCGCCGACCGTCGTGCGGAACACGTCCAGCGTCGCCATCGCCAAAGCGAAGCCGCGGCCGCGCTCGCCGAGCAGGGCCTCGTCGCCGAGCCGCATATCGTCGAACCGCAGGGTCGCGAGCGGATGCGGCGCGATCACCCTGATCCGCTCGGACGCATCGAGGCCATGCGCATCGGCATCGACCAGGAAGGCGCTGATCCCCTTCGATCCCGGCGCTTCGCCGGTGCGGGCGAACAGCACGTAGAAATCGGCGATGCCGCCATTGGAGATATAGGTCTTGGCGCCGTCGACCCGATAGCCGTCCTCGATCCGCGTCGCCGTGGTCTCCATCGACGCGACGTCGGAGCCGGAAGCCGGCTCGGTCAGGGCAAAGGCGGCGATCTTCTCCCCTGCCGCGACCGCCGGCAGATAGGCCCGCTTCTGCGCCTCCGATCCGAACAGGCTGATCGTGCCGGACCCCAGCCCCTGCATCGCGAAGGCGAAATCGGCCAGCCCCGAATGCCGCGCCAGCGTCTCGCGGATCAGCGCCAATGAGCGGACGTCGAGCCTCTCATGCACGCCGCCATAACCGGCCGGGACGCAATAACGCAGCCAACCGCCGCCGCCGAGCTTGCGCACCAGCGCCCGGCATTCGGCGTCGACATCGTCGGAGTGCGAGTCGGAAAGGTTGGCGACACACCAGCTCTCGAGCGCTTCGGCCAGCGCCCGGTGACCATCCTCGAAGAACGGCCAATCGAGATACGAACGATCGCTCATCCTCCCCTCCCTAACAGGGAGGGGATGAGCAGGTCGCCATGTCCCCCGGACATGGCTGCGCAGTGCGGGGCACTGCGCACCTGCTCATAGGGGTGGCTTCGGCGTAAGCCGAACTGGCTGACGTGTAGGCGGTACGCCGACGGCATCGAGCCGTCGCCGTACCGACCCACCCCCTGCCCCTCCCTGAAAGGGAGGGGAGGTGCACCTGCGCCGCGCAAACTAGTCACCCTTGAACTCCGGCGTCTTTTTCGCCGCGAACGCCTCGAACGCCCGGCGGAAATCACCCGTCGCCATGCAGATCGCCTGTGCCTGCGCCTCCATCTCGATCGCGACGTCGAGGCTGACCGCCCATTCGGTGTTGAGCTGGGTCTTGGTGATGCCGTGCGCGAAGGTCGGCCCCTCGGCGAGGCTGCGCGCCAACGCCTGCGCCTCGCCGATCAGATCCTCGGCCGGCACCAGCCGATTGTGGAAGCCCCACCGCTCGCCTTCCTCGGCCGTCATCACCCGCCCGGTGAACAAAAGCTCGGACGCGCGCCCCTGGCCGATGATCCGCGGCAGGATCGCACAGGCGCCCATGTCGCAGCCGGCGAGGCCGACCCGGGTGAACAGGAAGGCGGTCTTCGTCGCTGGCGTCGCCAGCCTCATGTCCGATGCCATCGCCATGATCGCGCCGGCGCCGACGCAGACGCCGTCCAGCGCCGCGACGATCGGCTGCGGGCAGCCGCGCATCGCCCTGACCAGGTCGCCGGTC
>JAYRLF010000142.1:0-9401 GCA_041905385.1 Allosphingosinicella sp. | reverse complement strand
CCCCCCCCCCCGCCCCCCCCCGGCCGGGCTTCTTTACCCCCCCCCCCCCCGACGCTCTAGATGTTTGTTTTCGCATCGTTTTTGCGGAAAACCGTTCCCACTTTTCCGCACGATGCTCTAGCGGATCAGATGGAATCGGGTCTGCCGCCCGTCAAGATAAGTCACGGCCTGCCCGTCGAACCAGGCATCCTCCTCGAGCCGGAAATCGACCTCCTGGCCGCCCCATTCGGGCACCGCATGGCGCGCGCTGAGCTCGATCGACCAGGCGGTGTTCGGCCGCACCGGCCGCTCGCCGCGCGGATCGGGCGCCTGATTGTCCCAGAAGCCGATCGCTGGCCCTGCGCCGTGACCGTGCAGGCCGAGCGGGTGGGAATAGATGGTCGGCCGCAGCCCGGCCGCGATCGCCCGCTGCCGCGCCGCGGCCAGCACCGCATTGCCGGACAGGCCGGTGCGATAGCTTGACGTCACGGCGTCCTGGACCCGGTTGGCGGCGGCGAGGCCGGCGCGCAGCCCGGCCGGCGCGTCGCTCTCGCCGGGCCGGAGCACATAGGCCAGTTGCTGGGTATCGGTGTTGAGACCGAGATAGGTGATCCCGAAATCGACCCAGAGCATGTCGCCGGGGTGGATCACCGCGTCGCCGTCAAGCGGCCGTTCGGCGCCCTGGCGGAAGATCGCGACATTGGTGTGGAACCAGGTGTCGAGGCCGAGCCCGTTGATCCGGTCGCGATACCACCAGACCAGATCCTCGACCGTCGTCCGCCCCGGCGTCACCGCGCGCCGCGAGAAACCCTCGGCGATGATATCGTGCGCGACGCGGACGATGCCGGGATAGAGCGCCATCTCCTCCGGGATCCGCGTCTCGAGCCAGCCGACCGCGAGCTCGTCGGTCGGCGTCACCCGTCCGCGCAGCGCCTCTGGCAAGGCCGCCATCAGCTCCTCGTGCTGGCTGTGGGTCAGGCCATCGGCGAAGGCGGTGCGCGGCGAGACGTTGACCGCGATCCGACGCGGGCTGCGCGCGGCGATCAGCTCGGCAAGCCGCGCCCATTGGTCGGGCTGCGCGGCCGGATCCCAGCTCGGCTCGAACAGGCCGCCAAGGCCGTAGCGGCTGACCGTGAGCCGTTCGATCGGCCGCCCCTCCCCCGGATCGTGGAAGACCAGGATCGTCCGCCGCCGAGCCCTCAGCGAGCGCGCGTCGAGCATCGTCGTCATCACCGGATCCTCGAGATATTCGCGCCCGACCAGCACCCACATATCGAAGCCGTTCTCGCGCATCAGTCGCGGCACCACCGTCTCGAGCCGCCGCGCCAGCCATTGGTCCTGGACCCGCGCCCGCTCGCGCAGCGGCAGGATCGAGGCGGCGCCGGGCGTCGTGGCTGGCTGCGCCGCTACTGGTGCCGCGACGGCGGCGGCCAGGAGCAGACAGATTGCGAGCTTGAACTTCGCCATGTAACGACGCCCCCCGATGAGCAAATACCAGTCCGAGCTGCTGCGCCTACTCGAAGAGCGGGGCTATATCCATCAGGTCACCGACGCCGCCGGCCTCGACGCGCTGGCGGCGCGCCAGATCGTGCCCGGCTATATCGGCTTCGACGCGACCGCGCCCTCGCTCCATGTCGGCAGCCTGATCCAGATCATGATGCTGCGCCGCATGCAGCAGGCCGGCCACAAGCCGATCGTGCTGATGGGCGGCGGCACCACCAAGATTGGCGACCCGTCCGGCAGGGACGAGAGCCGCAGGTTGCTGACCGACGAAGCGATCGACGCCAATATCGCCTCGATCCGGCGGGTGTTCGAGCGCTTCCTCAGCTTCGGCGACGGCCCGACCGACGCGATCCTCGTCAACAATGCCGACTGGCTCGATGCGCTCGAATATATTCCGTTCCTGCGCGAGGTCGGGATGCATTTCACGATCAACCGGATGCTGACCTTCGACAGCGTCCGGCTCCGGCTCGACCGCGAGCAGCCGCTCACCTTCCTCGAGTTCAATTACATGATCCTCCAGGGCTACGACTTCCTGGAGCTCTCGCGCCGCACCGGCTGCCGGCTTCAGCTCGGCGGCTCCGACCAATGGGGCAATATCGTCAACGGCATCGAGCTGACCCGCCGGATCGACGCCACCGAGGTCTATGGCGTCACGACGCCGCTGATCACCACTGCGGACGGCGGCAAGATGGGCAAGACGGCACAGGGCGCGGTCTGGCTCAACGCCGACCAGCTCGGCCCCTATGACTATTGGCAATTCTGGCGGAACAGCCAGGACGGCGACGTCGGCAAGTTCCTGCGCCTGTTCACCGACCTGCCGATGGACGAGATCGCCCGGCTCGAGGCGCTCGAGGGCGCGGCGATCAACGAGGCGAAGAAGGTGCTCGCGGACCAGGCCACGGCCATGCTCCACGGCGAGGACGCCGCGCGCGAGGCGGCGGAGACCGCGCGCAAGACGTTCGAGGAAGGCAGCGCCGGCGGCGCGCTGCCGACGCTCAAGGTCCAGGCGCCGATCCAGCTGGTCGATGCGCTGGTCGGGCTTGGCCTGGTCGCTTCAAAGAATGAGGCGCGTCGGCTGATCGCCCAGGGCGGGGCGCGCATCGATGGCGAGGCGGCCGGCGAGGATGTTGCGATCGCGGTCGCCGGAGATGTCCGCATCTCGGCCGGCAAGAAGAAGCACGGGATCCTGACGAGGTAATTCCTCCCCGATACGGGGAGTGGGACCGAGACGCGAAGCGTCGTGGTGGAGGGGCTGGCACGAACGCCTCGCCAACCCCTCCACCATGCTACGCATGGTCCCGCTCCCCGTACCGGGGAGGACCTAACCTCCCCGCAACAACCCGACAGCCGCATCGCGCTCCATCAGATACAGCAACACCCGCGCCGCCTTGCCGCGCTCGCCCTCGAGCCCCCCGTCCCGATCGACCAGCAGTCGCGCATCGTCGGTCGCGATCGGCGCCAGCGTCGCCACCTGCTCCGGCGAGGCCAGCCGGAACTCGGCCTCGCCCGACTGCCGCGTGCCGAGGATTTCCCCCGCGCCGCGCAGCCGCAGATCTTCCTCGGCGATGCGGAAGCCGTCATTGGTGTCGCGCATCAGCGTCAATCGCGCCCGCGCCGTCTCGCTGAGCGCCTGTCCGCGCAGCAGCAGGCAGACGCTGTGCTGGTCGCCGCGTCCGACCCGGCCGCGCAATTGGTGAAGCTGGGCAAGACCGAACTTCTCGGCATGCTCGACGATCATCAGGGTGGCGTTGGGCACGTCGACGCCGACCTCGATCACTGTCGTCGCGACCAGCACCGCATGATGGCCGCGCTGGAAGGCGTCCATCACCGCATCCTTGTCCGGCCCCTTCATCCGGCCGTGGACGACGCCGATCTTGTCGCCGAACCGCATCCGCAGCAGCTGCGCCCGATCCTCGGCCGCGGCGAGATCGGATTGCTCGCTTTCCTCGACCAATGGGCAGACCCAATAGGCCTGCTTGCCCGCGACGACATGGCGGCCGAGCGCATCGATCACCTCCTCGAGCCGCTCGACGCTGACCACGCGCGTCTCGATCGGCTGGCGGCCCGGCGGCATCTCGTCGAGCCGACTCACGTCCATCTCGCCATAATGGGTCAGGGTCAGCGTCCGCGGGATCGGCGTCGCGGTCATCACCAGCAAATGCGGCGGCCGCTCCGCCTTGGCGGTGAGCATCATCCGCTGTGCGACGCCGAAGCGATGCTGCTCGTCGACCACGGCAAGCCCGAGCTTCTTGTAGCTCACCGCTTCCTGGAAGATCGCATGGGTGCCGACCAGGATCTGGATCGATCCGTCAGCGAGGCCCATCAGGCAGGATTCGCGCACCCTGCCTTTCTCGCGCGCGGTCAGGATCGCGATGTTGACCGGCAGCCCCGCGAGCAATCGCGACAGCGTCTCGAAATGCTGCCGCGCCAGGATCTCGGTCGGCGCCAGCAGCGCCGCCTGCGCCCCCGCCTCGACCGCGATCAGCATCGCCATCAACGCGACCAGGGTCTTGCCCGAGCCGACGTCGCCCTGGAGCAGTCGCAGCATCGGCGTTTCCTGCTGCAAATCGCCCTCGATCTCGTCGATCGCGCGGCGCTGAGCCCCGGTCGCGGCATAAGGCAGTTTGAGCGCGTCACGCAGCCGGCCGTCGCCCCTGAGCGGCATGCCCCGGCGTTTGCGCGACGAGGCGCGGACCAGGCTCAAGGCGAGCTGGTTGGCGAATACCTCGTCATAAGCGAGCCGCTCACGCGCCTTGGACGCGTCCGGATCGCGATGCACCTGCTCGAGGGCATCGCCCCACCCCGGCCAGTCGTGCCGGTCCTTCAGGCTCGGCTCGATCCATTCGCCGAGCGCGGGTCGGCGGTCCATCGCCTGCCCGACCAGGTCCGCCAGCCGATGATTGGTGAGGCCCTCGGACAGGGGATAGACCGGCTCGCGCTCGGGGATGGTCACATCCTCGCCGCGCGCGACGACATGGTCGGGATGCACCATCTGTAGGTCGCGGCCGTAGATATCGAGCCTGCCGGATACGAGCCGCGGCTCGTGCAAAGGGAATTGCTTCTTCGCCCAGCCCGGATTGTTGAAATAGGTGAGCGTGATCGGATTGCCGGCGCGGTCCGCCGCCTGGACGCGGAACGGCCCGCGGCCGCCGCCTTGGCGGTAGTTGCGGGCGGTCAGCTCGATCGTGACGATCCGGCCGACATCCGCCTCGTCCAGCACCTCCACCCGTTTCCGGTCGATCCAGTTGACCGGCAGGTGAAACAGGATGTCGAGGACCCGATTCAGCCCGAGCCGGTGCAACGGCTTGGCGAGCTGCGGCCCGACGCCTTTCAGCACCTCCACTTCGGCGAACGGCGGATTGAGAATGTCGGGGCGCATGACTAGATGACCATCCGTAATCACAGCCGACTGGCTTCGCAAAGCCCGCCGGCCAATCGTGCATGGGAATGATGGACCGCGACGCCCGCCTCAAGAGACTGCGTTTCCGCGCCTGGCATCGCGGCACCCGCGAGGCCGATATGCTGATCGGCGGCTTCTTCGATCGGCATCATGATGTCTGGTCCGAAGAGGAGGCCGACTGGTTCGAAGCCTTCCTCCAGGAACAGGACGTCGACATCCTTGCCTGGGCGATCGGAACTGCCGCCGTCCCCAAGCGCTGGCAGGGCGAGATGATGCGGAGGCTCCAGGCGCTCGATTATGTTGACCATCCAGGCCTGAGCTGACGTGACCAACCTCCCCCGGATCCTCTCCGCCACCACGCCGATGACCCTTGCCGGCGCCCCGGCAGGCTTCCTGCCGTGGCTCGCCGCCGACCTGGCCCGCGCCGCGAAAGGCCGCGCCGTCTTCATCGCGCCCGACGAAGCCGCGATGCGCGCCCTGGCCGACGCCGCCCATTATTTCGCGCCGGAGCTGGAGACGCTCGTCTTTCCGGCCTGGGACTGCCTTCCCTATGACCGCGCCTCGCCGTCGCTGCGATCGACCTCGGAGCGGCTCGCAACGCTGCACGTCTTGCAGCGCAAGCGCGATCGGCCGCAATTGCTCGTCACCACCGTCAACGCAGCCCTGCAGCGCACGCTGACCCCGTTCCGGCTCCGCCAGCTCGTCGCCCGGCTCGCGCCCGGCGAACGGATCGACCTCGACCGGCTCGCCGCCTTGCTCCAGGCCAATGGCTATGGCCGCACCGAGACGGTGCGCGATCCCGGCGAGTTCGCGGTCCGCGGCGGGCTGGTCGATCTCTACCCGGCCGGCGAGGAGCTGGCGCTGCGGCTCGATTTCTTCGGCGACGAGATCGAGAGCGTCCGCCAGTTCGATCCGGCGAGCCAGCGCAGCATCGGCCGGATCGAAGGCTTCACCCTCCTCCCGGCTTCCGAGACCCTGCTCGACGAGGACAGCGTCAAACGCTTCCGCTCGCGCTACCGCGAATTGTTCGGCGCTACCGCCACCGGCGATCCGCTCTATCAGGCCGTTTCCGACGGCCGCCGCATCGCCGGCATCGATCATTGGTTGCCCTTGTTCGAGGAACGGCTCGCCACCTTGTTCGATCACCTCGGCGAGGACGATCTCGTCGTCCGCGACCCGGGCGATGCCGGCGCCGCCGAGGCGCGATTCGAGGCGATCGCCGACTATTTCGAGAATCGCCGCCGCGCCGTCTCGTCGGACCCGGGCAGCTATCGACCACTCGAACCTCAAACGCTCTATCTCGGTAAGGAGGAATGGGAGCGGACGATCGCCGGATGGCCGATGCATGCCGTCACCCCCTTTCACGAGCCCGAGAGCGCCAGGGTACTCGACTTCGAGGTCAACGCGGCCCGCGACTTCGCTCCGGAGCGCGCCCAGGGCGCCAATGTCTATGAAGCGGTCGCAGCCCATGTCGCCGACCTGCGGCGAAGCAAGCACCGCATCGTCCTCGCCAGCTACACGATCGGCGCGCGCGAGCGCCTCAAGGGGCTGCTCGCGGATCACGGCCTGACAAAGGCGACATCGGTCGACAGCTGGCAGGAGGCGCTCGGCATTGCGGCCAAGGGCCAGGTCGCGCTCGCGGTCATCCAGCTCGATCATGGCTTCACCACCGCCGACGTCGCCTTGCTCACCGAGCAGGACATGCTCGGCGACCGCCTCGTCCGCCGCCGCCGCAAGAAGAGCACCGAGGCCTTCCTCGACGAGCTGGCGACCCTTTCCCCGGGCGATCTCGTCGTGCACGCCGATCACGGCATCGGCCGCTACGAGGGGCTGACCCAGATCCCGGTGCAGAAGGCGCCGCACGATTGCGTCGCGCTCGAATATGCCGGCGGCGACAAGCTCTACGTGCCGGTCGAGAATATCGACATCCTCTCGCGCTACGGCAGCGAGAGCGACGGCGTCGCGCTCGACCGGCTCGGCGGCGAGGCTTGGCAGCGGCGCAAGTCGCGGATGAAGGAGCGGATCCGCGAGATTGCCGGCGACCTCATCAAGATCGCGGCCGAACGCGCGCTCCGGCCCGGCGCCGTCGCCGAGCCCGACACCGGCTATGCCGCGTTCTCCGATCGCTTCCCTTACGAGGAGACCGAGGACCAGGATCGCGCAATCGACGACGTGATCGGCGACCTCGGCGCCGGCAAGCCGATGGACCGGCTGGTCTGCGGCGACGTCGGCTTCGGCAAGACCGAGGTCGCGCTGCGCGCGGCCTTCGTCGCCGCCATGTCGGGCCTCCAGGTCGCCCTGGTCGCGCCGACCACCCTGCTCGCGCGCCAGCATTTCCAGAATTTCAAAGAGCGCTTCCAGGGCTTTCCGATCGAGATCGGCCGGCTGTCCCGGCTGGTGCCGGCCAAGGAGGCGAAGGAGACCAAGGACGGCCTCGCCGCCGGCAAGATCGACATCGTCATCGGCACCCATGCGGTGCTCGCCAAGACGGTCGAGTTCAAGAAGCTCGGCCTCGTCATCGTCGACGAGGAGCAGCGCTTCGGCGTCACCCACAAGGAGCGGCTCAAGTCGCTGCGCGCCGACGTCCACGTCCTGACCCTGACCGCGACCCCGATCCCGCGCACGCTGCAGATGGCGATGTCGGGCCTGCGTGAATTGTCGGTGATCCAGACGCCGCCGATCGATCGGCTCGCGGTACGGACCTATGTCATGCCGTGGGATCCGGTGGTGCTGCGCGAGGCGCTGCTGCGCGAGCATTATCGCGGCGGCCAGAGCTTCTTCGTGGTGCCGCGCATCGCCGACCTTCCTGACATCGAGCAGTTCCTGCGCGAGGAGGTGCCCGAGATCCGCTACGTCGTCGCCCACGGCCAGATGGCGCCGACCGAGGTCGAGGAACGGATGAGCGCCTTCTATGACCGCAAATATGAGGTGCTGCTCTCGACCACGATCGTCGAGAGCGGCCTCGACATCCCCAGCGCCAACACCATGATCGTCCACCGCGCCGACCGCTTCGGCCTCGCCCAGCTCTACCAGCTGCGCGGCCGCGTCGGCCGGGCGAAGACGCGCGCCTATGCCTATTTCACCACCCCCGGCGACCGGCTGATCACCGAGACCGCGGACAAGCGCCTCAAGGTGCTCGCCAGCCTCGACAGCCTCGGCGCCGGCTTCCAGCTCGCCACCCACGATCTCGACATTCGCGGCGCCGGCAACCTGCTCGGCGACGAGCAGTCGGGCCATATCAAGGAGGTCGGCTTCGAGCTCTACCAGTCGATGCTGGAGGAGGCGATCCTCGAGGCGAAAGCCGGCGGGCTCGCCGCCCGCATCGAACAATTCTCGCCGCAGATCACGGTCGACGCGCCGATCCTGATACCCGACGAATATGTCCCGGATCTCGACCTGCGCATGGGCCTCTATCGCCGGATGAACGAGCTCGACGGTCCGGCCGAGATCGAAGGATTCGCCGCCGAGTTGATCGACCGCTTCGGTCCGTTGCCGCAGGAGACCGAAAATCTGCTCAAGGTGATCGAGATCAAGCTGAACTGCCGCAAGGCCCAGGTCGCCAAGCTCGACGTCGGCGCGAAGGGCGCGCTGGTCCATTTCTTCAACGACAGCTTCCCGGATCTCCCCGGCCTGCTGGCTTATGTCGACCGCCTCAAGGGCACCGCTCGCCTGCGCCCCGACAGCAAGCTCGTCATCTCCCGCGCCTGGCCCGACGCGGCCGCCCGGCTCAACGGCGCGCTCCAGCTTTCGAAAGGGCTGGCGAAGATCCTCGGCTGATCAGTCCTCCCATCCGCTGCACGGACAGAGAGCATACTCTCACCCAGCATTAACCGACGTTCCCCCGCTCCCGGATGACGTTCGGGGGAAAATGCGTTGCGCTTGGTCGAATTTCGCGCGGCTTCTTTCCGTAACGTGCAAAATGCGCGATATTCGGCTCCGACAGGGGCTCAAGGAACGGATAATGAAGAGCTTTTCACTGTTGGTCGCGTGCGTGACCCTGGCCGCCGGCCCCGCTTTGGCCCAACCCCGCCATCAGACCGGATCACTCGCTGCGCCCGAGCCCGACCCGCCCGCCGGCGAAACGCTCGGTTATATACCGGACGTTGCCCAGCGCATGACGCTCGACGTCAGCGTCGCCGGCCGCGGTCCCTATCGCTTCGTCGTCGATACCGGCGCCGAGCGTACCGTCGTTTCGCACCAGCTCGCCACGGAGCTCGGCCTCGATCCCGGTGGCGACGTCACCTTGACCAGCGTCGCCTCGGTTACCCGGGTGCCCAGCGTCTTCCTCTCCGGACTGGAGGTCGGCCGCCGCACCATCCCGACCATCCGCGCGCCGTCGCTCGACGGCCGCAATCTCGGCGCCCAGGGCATGCTCGGCGTCGACAGCCTGCAATCGCAGCGAGTCGTGTTCGACTTCCGCCAGCAGCAGCTCAGCCTGTCCACCTCGCACCTCGAGGAGCAGAATTGGCCCGGCGACACGATCGTCGTCACCGACCGCACCCGGCTCGGCCGACTGGTC
>JAYRLF010000141.1:0-9411 GCA_041905385.1 Allosphingosinicella sp. | reverse complement strand
GCCCTGACCAGCTTCAGCGTCCAGGGCCGCGCCTTCACGACCGAGGAATTGCAGGCCTGCAACGCCCGCGCCCGCAATCAGGGCCCGGCTTCGTCGCTCTCGGCGCGGTAAAGTCCGCACGAAACCCGTTTTTTGTTGCAATGCCGCAGTACCCCACCCCATTTTGGCGGGGTGCTGCGGCAATATGAACTAGTCGAGAAGGTCAAGAGCTACGACCCGGACGCCGACGAGGCGCTGATCAACCGCGCCTATGTATTCTCGATGAAGGCGCACGGCTCGCAGACCCGCGCTTCGGGCGATCCTTATTACAGCCACCCGATCGAGGTGGCCGGCATCCTCACCGACCTCCATCTCGATGACGAGACGATCGCCACCGCCATCCTCCACGACACGATCGAGGACACGCTGGCGACGCCCGACGAGATCCAGAAGCATTTCGGCAAGAATGTCGCCCGCCTGGTCGACGGCGTCACCAAGCTCTCCAAGATCGAGGCGCAGAGCGAGAGCCAGCGCGCCGCCGAAAATCTGCGCAAGTTCCTGCTCGCCATGTCGGACGACATCCGAGTCCTCCTGGTGAAGCTCGCGGACCGGCTCCACAACATGCGCACGCTCCACTTCATCAAGAATGAGGAGAAGCGCCGCCGCATCGCCCGCGAGACGATGGACATCTACGCCCCGCTCGCGGAGCGGATCGGCATGTACGAGTTCATGACCGAGATGCAGACGCTCGCCTTCCGCGAGCTCGAGCCCGACGCCTATGAATCGATCACCAAGCGGCTCGAACAACTCCACAAGGGCGGCGGCGAGGACCTGATCCAGCGCATCGGCCGCGGCATCAAGGCGCATCTCGAGGCGAACGGGATCGAGGCCGAGATCCACGGCCGCGAGAAGCATCCCTATTCGATCTGGCGCAAGATGGCGGAGCGGCACGTCAGCTTCGAGCAATTGTCCGACGTCATGGCCTTCCGCGCGATCGTCGGCAGCGTCGAGGAATGCTACCGCACGCTCGGCATCATCCACCAGCGCTGGCACGTCGTCCCGGGACGCTTCAAGGACTTCATCTCGACGCCGAAGCGCAACGGCTACCGCTCGCTCCACACCACCATCATCCACGACGAGCAGATGCGGATCGAGATCCAGATCCGCACCCACGAGATGCACGCCCAGGCCGAGCACGGCCTCGCCGCCCACTGGGCCTATAAGGAAGGCGCGGTCGAGGCGACCGGCGACCATCCCTGGATCAACGATCTGGTCGAGATCCTCGAACATGCGGCGAGCGCCGAGGAGCTGCTCGAACATACCCGCATGGCGATGTACACCGACCGGATCTTCGCCTTCACGCCGAAGGGCGAGCTGATCCAGCTGCCCAAGGGCGCGACCCCGATCGACTTCGCTTATGCCGTCCACACCGATCTCGGCGACCAAACGGTCGGCGCCAAGATCAACGGCCGGGTGATGCCGCTGCGCACTCCCCTCAACAATGGCGACCAGGTCGAGATCCTGGTCTCCAAGGCCCAGCATCCTCAGCCCGCCTGGCTGTCCTACGTCGTCACCGGCAAGGCGCGCGCCAAGATCCGGCGCTGGGTGAAGTCGAAGGAGCGCGAGGAGACGGTCGCGCTGGGGCGCAAGATCTTCGACGAGATCGTCCAGCGCCTGCCCGCCCAATTGGGCTGGGAGGCGATGACCGAGGCGCTTCGGCGGCTGAAGCTGCCCAATGACGAGGCGCTGATGGAGGCGATCGCGCTGAAGCGGATCGACGACGTCGCGGTGATGGAATCGCTGATGCCCGGCTCGGCGACCAAGGATGGCGTCAAGCCGCCGGCCCAGCAGACCGCGATCTCGATCAAGGGCCTGACCCCCGGCGTCGCCTTCCAGCTCGCCGAATGCTGCCACCCGATCCCGGGCGACCGGATCGTCGGTCTGCGCCGCGAGGGCGAGGGGATCGAGGTCCACACGATCGGCTGCGATTCGCTCGCCAGCGGCATCGACGCCGACTGGGTCGATCTCGCCTGGGGCAATGAGACGGACGGCGGCACCGCCCGCCTGTCGATCGTGATCAAGAACCAGCCCGGCTCGCTCGCCGTCGTCGCCGGCATCCTCGGCAGCCACGGCGCCAACATCGTCTCGATGGACCAGACCGGCCGCGACGGCTCATTCCACACCTTCGCGCTCGACATCGAGGTGCACGACGTCCAGCATCTGATGCGCATCCTCGCCGCGCTGCGCGCAACCGACGTGGTCTCGACCGCAGAGCGGCTCTGATCTGCTCCCCGGCGAAGGCCGGGGTCCAGTCCGGCGTTCGTCCTGGGTCCCGGCCTTCGCCGGGACGCAATTCCTGTGCATGATCCCGCTTGCGAAATCCGAACAGCCCCTAGCGCCCCCGGATGCGCTGTATTAAGGCGCTCCTACACCGGAGTGAGGGGTTTCCATCGATGACCAGCCGCGCCTTGATTCTCGCCGCCGCATCCCTGTTCGCGCTTGCCGCCTGCACCACCACCACCGAGACCGCCGGGACGCCGCCAGCCGGGAGGCTCACGCCGCCGCCGATCGCCGCTCCGGCCGCTCCGGCCGAGAGCGCGCACGACCGGCTCTATCGGCTGTTCCAGGAGAGCGACGAGGCGAACCTGCGCCGCAATCCGATCTCGGCCATGTTCCGTGGCGACTTCCGCTACGCCGACCGGCTCGGCGACTATATCACCGACGAATATTATGCCGCGGAGCGCGCCGCCGCGGAGGCGGATCTGGCCACGCTTGCGGCGATCGACCGCGACACGCTCAACGCGACCGACCAGCTCGCTTATGACGTCTTCAAATATCAGCGCGAGGAGGATCTGCGCGACGTCAGCCCGGAGATGCTGGCGCTGACTGCGGTTCGACCGGTCAATCATTTCAGCGGCTTCCACACTTTCTACCCGGTCTTCGCCTCGGGGCGGAGCGCGGCGCCGTTCCGCACCGTCGAGGATTATGAGAACAATCTGAAGCGCCACCGCGAGTTCGTCACCGCCATCGATCGCTCGATCGGCCGCTTCCGCCAGGGCCTGGAATCGGGCGTCGTCGAGACCAAGCTCACCATCCGCAACGTCATCGAGCAGCTCGACACCCAGTTGCGCGACGCGCCCGAGGCCTCGCCTTATTTCGGTCCCGCCCAGAATTTCCCGGAAGGGGTGCCGGAGGCGGAACGCGCCCGCTTGCGCGCCGAGCTGGCCTCGGTGATCCGCGACGGCATCTTCCCGGCCTATCGCCGGCTGCGCGACTTCCTGCAGAACGAATATCTGCCGCACGCCCGCGATGCGGTCGGCCTGTCGTCGATGCGCGGCGGCGCCCAGCTCTACGAGCGGCTGATCCGCAAGAACACGACGCTGCCGATGACCGCCGACGAGGTCCACAATCTCGGCCTCAGCGAGGTCGCCCGGATCCGCAGCGAGATGGAGACGATCCAACGCCGCGTCGGCTTCCGCGGCACCCTCGCCCAGTTCTTCGAGCATCTGCGCAGCGATCGCCAGTTCGAGCCGCAGAGCCGCGAATGGCTGCGCGAGCGTTATTATGCGATCGGCCGCCAGGTCGACGCCCGCATCGGCGAGCTCTTCTCGGTGCTGCCGCGCACCCGGCTCGAGATCCGCGAGGTCGAGGCGTTCCGCGAGCGCAACGAGGCCGGCGGCTCCTATCAGGACGGCACGCCGGACGGCTCGCGTCCGGGGGTCTTCTACTACAATGCCTATGACCTGCCGTCGCGGCGGACCTACGGCATGGAGACGCTCTATCTCCACGAGGGCGCGCCCGGCCACCATTTCCAGATCAGTCTCGCCAACGAGAATACGGCGCTGCCCAATTTCATGCGCTTCGGCGGCAACACCGCCTTCGTCGAGGGCTGGGCGCTCTACGCCGAGACGCTGTGGGACGAGCTCGGCATGGAGACCGACCCCTATCAGCGCTTCGGCGGCCTCAACGACGAGATGCTGCGGGCGATGCGGCTGGTCGTCGACAGCGGCATCCACGCCAAGGGATGGACCCGCGACCAGGCGATCCAGTATATGCTCGACAATAGCGGCATGAGCCGCACCGAGGTCGTCGCCGAGGTCGAGCGCTACATCGCGATTCCGGGCCAGGCGCTTGCCTACAAGGTCGGCCAGCTCACCATCTTGCGGCTGCGCGCCAAGGCCGAGCGCGAGCTGGGCCCGCGCTTCGACATCCGCGAATTCCACGCCCAGATCCTCGGCACCGGGGCGCTGCCGATGCCGGTGCTCGAGCGCAAGATCGACGCCTGGATCGCCAGCCGTCGCGCATGATCATCATTTCTGGAAGGACCAAGCACATGGCTCGCGCCGCAAAGATCTTCGCCGCTCTGCTGCTCGCCACCGTTTCCGCCCCCGCTCTCGGCCAGGCACCGGCTGCGCAGCAGGCCGCGCAAAGCCCGCACGACCGGCTCCACCAGCTGTTCCGCGACAGCGATGAGGCCAATCTCCGCCGCAATCCGATCGGCGCCCTGTTCCGCGGCGACTTCCGCTATGCCGACCAGCTTGGCGACGGCATGTCCGACGAATATTTCGCGGCCGAGCGCGCCGCGGCGGAGCAGGAGCTGGCGGCGCTGCGGGCGATCGACCGCGCGTCGCTCAACGAGGTCGACCGCATCGCCTATGACGTGTTCAAATATACGCGCGAGAACGACCTCGCCAACGTCCAGCCCGACATCCTCGCGCTGACCGCGGTCCGGCCGCTCAACCATTTCAGTGGCTTCCACACTTTTTATCCGGTGCTCGCCTCGGGCCGCGGTGCCGCGCCGTTCCGCAATGTCCAGGATTATGAGCACAATCTCAGCCGGCACCGCCAGTTCGTCGCGATGTTCCCGCGTGCGATCGCGCGCTTCCGCGAGGGCATGGCGTCCGGCGTGGTCGAGACCAAGCTCACCATCACCAATGTGATCGGCCAGCTCGACACACAGCTCGCGGCGGCGCCCGAGCAATCGCCTTATTTCGGTCCGGTCCAGAATTTTCCGGAAGCCGTGCCGGAGGCCGAGCGGGCACGGCTGCGCGAGGCCCATCTCGCCATCATCCGCGACGGCATCTATCCGGCGCTGCGCCAGCTGCGCGACTTCCTCCAGAACGAGTATCTGCCGCGGGCCCGCGATGGCGGCGGCCTGGTGCACATGCGGGGCGGCGACCGGCTCTACCAGCGGCTGATCGCCGACAATACGACGCTGCCGCTCACTGCCGACGAAATCCATCAAACGGGCCTCAACGAAGTCGCGCGGATCCGCGGCGAGATGGAGGCGATCCGCCGCCAGGTCGGTTTCAACGGCACGCTCGCCGAATTCTTCGTCTTCCTGCGCGAGGATCCGCAATTCGTCGCGCCGAGCCGCGACGCGATGCGCGAGGGCTATTATGCGATCGGCCGCTGCGTCGACCAGCGGATCGGCGAGATCTTCTCGACGCTGCCGCGCAGCCGGCTCGAGATCCGCGAGGTCGAGTCCTTCCGCGAGCGCAACGCCTCGCACGGCTCCTACCAGAACGGCACGCCCGATTTCTCGCGGCCGGGCATCTTCTACTACAATGCCTATGACCTGCCGTCGCGGCGGACCCACGGGATGGAGGCGCTCTACCTGCACGAAGGCGCGCCGGGCCACCATTTCCAGATCAGCCTCGCGCTCGAGAATGAGGCGCTGCCGGCCTTCATGCGGTTCGGCGGAACCACCGCCTTCGCCGAGGGCTGGGGTCTCTATGCCGAGACCCTCTGGGACGAGCTCGGCATGGAGACCGACCCCTATGCCCGGATGGGCGGCCTCAATGCCGAGATGTACCGCGCGATGCGGCTCGTCGTCGACACCGGCATCCACGCCAAGGGTTGGACCCGCGAGCAGGGCATCGATTACATGCTCGCCAATAGCGGCCTTGGCCGGACCCAGATCGTCAACGAGGTCGAGCGCTATATCGCCATCCCTGGCCAGGCGCTCGCCTACAAGATCGGCGCCCTGAAGATCCTCGAGCTGCGCGCCCGCGCCGAACGGGAATTGGGCAGCCGCTTCGATCTGCGCGAATTCCACGCCCAGGTACTGATGACCGGTTCGTTGCCGTTGCCGGTGCTCGAGCGCAAGATCGACGACTGGATCGCGAGCCGGCGGGCCAGCTGATCGCGCGTTCATTCGCGGTACAGTATCGAGACTACAAGTGTAATCGCGAAGCCGCTGTTGCACGGGAGGATCTCGACGTGAATCGAATCGCGCTTGCCGGGGCGGCGCTGGCCGCCAGCACCATGGTCGCGGATCAGGCGCAGGGGCCGGGCCCAGATCAGCCGCCGCCGCCAGGCGCCGATTCCCGCGCCGAGAGCGAAGCCGACCGGGCCGAGGTGGTCCAGCGTCTCGCTGGCGCGCTCGAAGAGAGTTATGTCTTTCCGGACGTCGCCCGCCGCTATGCCGAGATGCTGCGAACCAAGGCGGCGGCCGGCGGCTATGCGAATCTCGGCGACCGCTTTGCCGAGACGATCGAGAACGACCTGCAGGCGCTCCACCCCGACCGCCACATCCGCTTCGGCTCGACCAATCAAGGCGGCCCGGCCGGCCCGGGTCCGCGCCGGGTCATGCGCATGCCCGACCCGTCGCTCGCGATCGGCCAGTCCGGCTGGATCGCCGACGGCGTCGCCTATATCGATTTCGGCCTGTTCCCCGGCACGCCCGAGGTGCTGGAGCGACTCACCCGCTTCCTCGAGGCGCACCAGGACGCGCGCACCCTGATCATCGACATCCGCAACCATCGCGGCGGCGGGCCGGCCGAGATGGACCTGATGTTTCCCTGGCTGTTCTCGAGCGAGACGGCACTGGTCGGGATGGACACGCGCCTAGCGGTCGAGCAGCGGCGTGGAGGACCGCTTCGCGAAGGTCCGACCATGCGCCGCGCGCCGGGCCCGGACGGCGTCGTCCGACGGATCCATTATGCCGTGCCCTCGGCCCGGGCGACGCCGCTGCGCGACGCCCGCATCTTCCTGCTGACCTCGCGCCGCAGCGGCTCGGCGGCCGAGCATTTCGCGCTGGCGCTGAAGCGCACTGGCCGGGCCACGCTGATCGGCGAGACCACCGCCGGCGCAGGCCATTATGGCGGCCCTGTCGACGTCGGCCACGGCTATTCGGCCTTCATCCCGGTCGGCCGCAGCTTCGACCCCGACAACGACCAGGAATGGGAAGGCGTCGGGGTCTCGCCGCACGTACAGATTCCGGCCGACCAAGCGCTCGACGAAGCACTGCGCCGGGCCGGCGTCGATCCGGCGCAGCGGCGGCAGCTGGCGCCAACGAGCTGAAGTCCGCCCAATCGACGGAGGGAATTAGGCGGAGCGCTCCAAGGCCTCGGCGATCAGCTTGCGGCTGTTATCGATCCCATAGAGCGCGATGAAGCTGCCCATGCGGGGGCCCTGGCTGGTGCCGAGCAGCGTTTCGTAGAGCGCCTTGAACCAGTCGCGCAGGCTCTCGAACGGATGGGCCTTGCCGACCTCGTAGACCTCGGTCTGGATCGCTTCGGCGTCGGCGCCCTCGGAGAGGGCGGACAATCGGGCATCGAGGTCGCGCAGCGCTGCCGCTTCCATGTCGGTCGGCGCGCGATGCCGTAGCGAATCGGCGATGAAGTCGCGGAAATAGGCCAGCGCGAAATCGAGCAGTCGGTCGAGCTCGGGATGGCTCTCCGGCGACGCCTCCGGACAGTAACGCTGGACGAAGCCCCAGAGCAGCTGCTTGTCGTCGGTCGATGCGACCGCGACCAGGTTCAACAGCAAGGCGAAGCTGATCGGCATCCGCGCCGGCGGCACCCGGCCGGCATGGACGTGGTGGACCGGATTGCCGAGCTTCTTCTCGATCTCCTGGTCGGGATAGGCGGCGAGGAATTGCTGATATTCGTCGACCGCCTTGGGGATCACCGAGAAGCTGAGCTGCTTCGCCTTGCGCGGGTCGCGGTAGATGTAGAAGGCGAGGCTTTCCTCGGGCGCATAGGTCAGCCACTCGTCGATGGTGACGCCATTGCCCTTGGTCTTCGAAATCTTCTCGCCATTCTCGTCGAGGAACATCTCATAGTTGAAGCCGTCCGGCGGCCGGCCGCCGAGGATCCGTGCGATCTTCGAGCTCTGGGTGACGCTGTCGATCAGATCCTTGCCCGACATCTCGTAGTCGACGCCGAGCGCGACCCAGCGCATCGCCCAGTCGACCTTCCACTGCAATTTGGCGCCGCCTGACAGGATCGACTGCTCGACCCGCTCGCCCTCGTCGTCGAACGCGACCAGGCCGTCATCCGCGTCGATTATGGTGATCGGGACCTGCAGCACCTTGCCGCTTTTCGGGCTGATCGGCAGCACCGGCGAATAGGTCTTGCGCCGTTCCTCGCCGAGCGTCGGCAGCATCACGCCCATGATCGCATCATAGTGGCGCAGCACGCTCTTCAGCGTCTCGTCGAACCGGCCCGAGGCGTAGCTTTCGGAGCTGGCGACGAACTCATAGTCGAAGCCGAACCGGTCGAGGAACTGGCGCAGCAGGCCGTTATTATGGTCGGCATAGCTCTTGTGCCCGCAACCGAACGGGTCCGGCACCTTGCTCAGCGGCTGGTCGAGATGCGCGTGCATCATGTCCTGGTGCGGCACGCCGGGCGGCACCTTGCGCATCCCGTCCATGTCGTCGGAGAAGGCGATCAGCCGGCTCGGCCAGTCGACCATCTCGGCGAGCGCGTGACGGACCATCAACGTCCGCGCCACCTCCTGGAAGGTCCCAAGGTGCGGCAGGCCGGACGGGCCATAACCGGTCTCGAAGACGATCGCGCGCGCGCCGGGACCGTCCGGATAGCGTTTCAGCAGCTTGCGCGCCTCCTCATAAGGCCAGGCCTTGGAGACTTTTGCGGCTTCGCGAAGCTCGGGTGCGACCGACACTGTTGCCCTTTCGTTCCGCGCGGTCCATGCCGTTCGGATGGCGGCCTCTTTGCCTTATCCGGCGCTGCACGCAACCCATGCCGGCATCTGGATCGCCGGCGCGGACGGCCGCATCGAGGCGGTCGGCCGCGGCGTCGCGGTCGCGCGGGCGGCAGAGACGCCGATGATCATGCTCAACGCGCCCTTGGTCGGCAGCCGGCTCGGCTATGGCGAATTGTCCGGCCTCGACCTGCTCGAACTGTTCGCCTTCGTCCATCCGGCGCGCTTCGCCGTGCCGACCCCGAAGGGCCTGGCCGACGCGCTCGGCCTGGAGGGGCCTGGCGACGATGCCGCGGCCGCCGCTTTCCTGCGGGAAGCTGCATCGACCCTGCTCGCCACGCTCGAAGCCGATTGGCCCGAACGCGAGGGCGCCTGGACTTCGGCGCGATCGCTGCACCGGCTGCGCTGGCCCTGGGGCGGTGCGATCGCCGACCGGCTCGCCCCGCCCGAACGCGACGAGCGTTGGCTGTTCAGCAAGCTGCC